>NZ_BAAHXI010000053.1:0-28580 GCF_054656955.1 Deferrisoma palaeochoriense | reverse complement strand
TGAATTCTGATTTCTGTTCCCCGGTACGGCCGCACCCGGCTCTCCGGGAGGCCCCTTGCCCCCCAACGCGGGCGACGGGTCCGTGTCAGTTGGAAGCTCCGGTGGTCCGCGAGGCGGTCAGGTCGCAAGAACAAAAGGTTTCCGCACCCGGTTAGACGGGACACTCCGTAGCCCGGACCACGGGACCGAAGACCGTGCCAGGGGCCAGAAGACAGACCACAG
Organism: Deferrisoma palaeochoriense; assembly: GCF_054656955.1. Classification (NCBI taxonomy): domain Bacteria; kingdom Pseudomonadati; phylum Thermodesulfobacteriota; class Deferrisomatia; order Deferrisomatales; family Deferrisomataceae; genus Deferrisoma; species Deferrisoma palaeochoriense. The sequence goes on along the minus strand of NZ_BAAHXI010000053.1, from coordinate 28,358 downwards.
AGGACAGGGGGTTCTCTGACCTCTGACTTCTAAATTCTGGCCCCTGATACGGCAGCCGCTGACGCTGGCATCCCAAAGGATTTTGGCGTCCTAGCGTCCTAGCATCCTAACGTCTTAGCAGGAAGGTACCTGGAAGCGGAGGCATCTCAGCCTCCCAGCTTTCCAGCCTTCTAGCCTATTAGCCTTCCGACGAAGGAGGAACTGTACATGAGCCGTATGCCCATCACGCGGCAGGGATACGCCCGGTTGCGCGAGGAACTGGAAAAGCTCAAGAAGGTCGACCGGGTTGAGGTGGTCAAGGAGATCCAGGCGGCCCGGGCCCATGGGGACATCTCGGAGAACGCCGAATACCACGCCGCCCGGGAGAAACAGGGCTGGATTGAGGCGAAAATCAGGGATCTCGAGACGAAGTTGGCCGAGTCCGACATCGTGGACCCGCCCCGGGGGCCCCAGGAGCGGGTCCGGTTCGGGGTGCGGGTGCGGCTCGAAGACCTCGACACCGGGGAAGAGAAGGTCTACGAGATCGTGGGGCCCCACGAGTCCGATGTCAACCAGGGCCGCATCTCCATCACCTCGCCCCTGGCCCGGGCCCTCCTCAACAAGGAGGTGGGCGACGACGTGGAGGTGGACGCCCCCCGGGGCGTCAAGGAGTACGAGATCCTCGAGATCGAAGGACTCGGGTAGGAGGAAGGTCGTTCGTCGCCGGCTGTGGGTCGTGAGGGCGGTGCTTCGCGCGGCACCCGGCGAAAACCCCATCGTTCCCATGTCCCAACGTCCCAACGGAGGGCCCACCCATGACCCAGACCGTGTACGAGACCAACCTTGAAGGCCTTGAGCTCGTAAGCCGGGGCAAGGTGCGCGACATCTACGACCTGGGGGAGCACCTGCTCATCGTGACCACGGATCGGCTGAGCGCCTACGACGTGATCCTTCCGACCCCGATCCCCGGCAAGGGCGAGGTCCTGACCCGGCTCTCGGTGCACTGGTTCGGCCGCACCCGGGACCTGGTGCCGAACCACCTGGTGTCGGCCGACCCGGCCGAGTACCCCGAACCCGCCCGCCGCCACGCCGACGTCCTGGCCGGCCGGAGCATGCTGGTGCGAAAGGCCCGGCCGCTCCCGGTGGAGTGCATCGTGCGGGGCTACCTTTCGGGTTCGGGCTGGAAGGAGTACCGGGCCACCGGCGCGGTGTGCGGCATCGCCCTGCCGCCGGGGCTACGGGAGTCGGAGAAACTGCCCGAGCCCATCTTCACGCCCTCCACCAAGGCCGAGGTGGGGGAACACGACGAGAACATCCCCTTCGAAAAGGTCGAGGACTTGATCGGGTCCGACCTGGCCCGAAGGGTGCGGGAGCTGGCCCTGGCCGTGTACCGCCGGGGGGCCGAGGAGGCGGCCCGGAAGGGCATCCTGATCGCCGACACCAAGATGGAGTTCGGCCTCCTGGGCGACGAGCTGATCCTGATCGACGAGCTCCTCACCCCGGATTCGTCCCGGTTCTGGCGGGCGGCGGACTACCGGGTGGGCGAACCCCAGGAAAGCCTCGACAAGCAGTACGTGCGCGACTACCTCTCGTCGCTCGACTGGGACAAGACCCCGCCGGGGCCGGAGCTCCCGCCCGAGGTGGTGGCCGAGACCTCCCGTCGCTACCGGGAGATCCTGGAGATCCTGACGGCATGAGCCGGAGTGCAGGCCCGGGGCGGTGGATCGGGGCGGCGGCCGCCGCCCTGGCGAGCCCCGCCTTCGGCCTCTACGCCAGGGTCGGGGGGTGGCGCCAGGCCATGCCCGCTTGGGCCCGGTTTTGCGCCGCGGCTCTGGGCCTGCGGGTCGAGCGGACGGGGCCCGAGCCGCCGCCCGGGGGGCTCGTGGTGGCGAACCACGTGGGCTACCTGGACATCCTGTGCCTGGGGGCCACGGTGCCCGGCCGGTTCGTGGCCAAGGCCGAGATCCACGGCTGGCCGTTTTTCGGGGCGCTGGCCCGGTGGGGGGGCACGGTGTTCCTCGACCGCGACCGGCCCCGGGACTGCCGGCCGTGGATCGACGAGCTGGCGGCCCTGCTGGCCGCAGGCGAGCGGGTGATCCTGTTTCCCGAGGCCGGGGTTTCCCCCGACGGCCGCACCCTGGGGCCGTTTCGGCCCATGCTGTTCGAGGCGGCCCGCCGGGCCGGGACCCCGGTGGTGCCGGTGGCCATCGCGTACACGGACCCGCCGGACCCCAGGGTGTGGGCCTGGATCGATGAGCCCGATCTCTGGCGTCATCTCCGGACCCGATTTCTTCCCGCCGGTCCCGTGCGGGCCGAAGTGCGGCTGGCCGAACCCCTCGACCCGGCCGCCTTCCCCGACCGCAAGGCCCTGGCCGAGGCCGCCCGCCGGGCGGTGGCGGAGCGGCTAGGCGGCTGGGCGGCTGGGCGGCGGTCCCCAGCCGAAGAAGCCGGGAAGCCAAACGATTCCTGATTCACGACTTCACGATTCACGGTGCTCCATGGCCGACACGAACCGGTTCCGCGACGATTTGGCCCAGGTCCAGACCTTGCCCCAGGCCCTGGAGGAGCGGGTGCGGCGCCAGGGCGACGAGGTGTGGCTCACCCTCTACGCCAAGGACAAGGTGGACTGCCGGCTCACCTTCGCCGGCCTTCGGGAGGGGGCCGGCCGGTGGGCGGCCGCGCTCGTGGGGGCGGGGCTCGAGCCCGGGGGGGCCGTTCTCCTGGTGCTCCCCACCGAGCGGGCCTTCTACGAGGCGTACTGGGGCATCCTGCTCGCGGGCGGGGTGCCGGTGCCGGCCTACCCGCCGGTGCGCATGGGCCGGCTCGAGGAGTATTTGGACAACCTCGCCCGGGTGGCCGCCACGGCGGGCGTCCGCCACCTCGTGACGAACGGGCTCATCCGGCCCCTGGTGCGGCCCGTGGAGGACCGACTGCCGGATTCCGTGCGGTTCCTGACCCCCTCCGACGTGAAGCCCACCGGCGACGCCCCCCGGGTGCCCCACGCGGCGCAGGACCTGGCGCTCCTTCAGTTCACTTCAGGGAGCACCGGCACCCAGAAGGGGGTCATGCTCACCCACGCGAACCTGCTCGCGAACCTGCGGGCCATCGGCCACGGCATGGCCCCCCGGCCCGGCGACGTGGCCGTGTCGTGGCTGCCCCTCTACCACGACATGGGGCTCATCGGGCTCATGCTGGGGTCGCTCTACTTCGGGGTGCCCCTGGTGGCCTGCTCGCCCATCGACTTCCTGCGCCGGCCGGTGCGGTGGCTGCGGATGATCTCGGACCACCGGGGCACGCTCACGGCCGGGCCCAACTTCGCCTACAGCCTGGTGGCCCGCAAGGCCCGGGAGGCCGACCTCCCCGGGATCGACCTCGCGTCGCTTCGGGTGGCCCTGTGCGGGGCCGAGCCCATCCATCCGGCCACGGTCGAGGGGTTCCGGGACCGGTTCCGGCGGGTCGGGTTCCGGCCCGAGGCGTTCTTCCCGGCCTACGGGCTCGCCGAGAACACCCTGGCCGTGTCGTTCGCCGAGCTCGGGGCCGAACCCCGCATCGTCCACGTGGACGCCGACCGGCTGGAGGGCGAGAACCGCGCCGTCGCCTGCCCGCCGGGGCCCGGGGCCCGGGCCGTGGTGAGCGTGGGGCGGCCGCTTCCCACCGTGGAGGTGGCCGTGGTGGACGACGCCGGAACCCCGCTGGCCGAGGGGGTCCGCGGCGAGATCGTGGTGCGGGGGCCCTCGGTCATGAAGGGGTACTACGCGAACCCCGAGGCCACGGCCGCCGCGCTCCGGGGCGGGTGGCTCCACACCGGGGATCTCGGGTTCTTCCTGGAGGGGCACCTCTACGTGTCGGGCCGGAAGAAGGACATGGTGATCAAGGCCGGCCGGAACTATTTCGCCGAGGACCTCGAGGCCGCCGCGGCCCGGGTCGAGGGGGTGAAGCCCGGGGGCGTGTGCGCCTTCTCCGTGACCCGGGAGGACCGGGGCACCGAGGAGGTGGTCCTGGTGGTGGAGACCCGGGAACCCGACCCGCCGGCGGACCTGGCCGGCCGGGTTCAGGCCGAGGTGGCCGAGGCCACCGGGTGCCGGCCCGACCGGGTGGTGATCGTGCCGGCCCGCACCCTCCCCAAGACCTCCTCCGGCAAGCTCCAGCGGTTCCGGACCCGCTCGTGGTACCTGGACGGCACCCTCGTCCACCGGGGCGGCGAGCGCCGGACCACCGGGCTCGTGGCCTACGCCAAGGCCTGGCTCAGGGACAAGGTCCGCGCCGGCCGGCGTTGACACGGCCCGCGGCTCCAAAGTAGATTCCAGCGTTCCGCCCGGCCCGGGGCGCTGGGCGGTGGCGGCTGTGCGCCGGGGCTTGTTTCGGACCCGGCGGCGTTCGTTTTCCCGTTTCCCAGCGGCGTTCGAGGGGTACCGATGGGTGAGATCCGGTTGGCCATCGTCGGGGTCGGGAACTGCGCTTCCGCACTGCTCCAGGGCATCGAGTACTACCGCCGTCATCCCGACGAGTCCATGGGGCTCATGCACCCCGTGGTGGGGGGCTACCGCCCCTGGGACATCCGGGTGGTGGCCGCCTTCGACGTGGACGAGCGCAAGGTGGGCGTCCCGGTGGAACGCGCCATCCTGGCTCCCCCCAACTGCATCCAGCCCATCTGCCCCGATCTTCCGCCCACCGGGGTCACGGTCCAGATGGGGCCCGTACTCGACGGGGTGGCTCCCCATATGGCCGACTACCCCGCCGAACGGTCCTTCCGGGTGGCCCGGGCCGAACCGGTGGACGTGGCCCGGGTCCTCAAGGAGACCGGGGCCGAGATCCTCGTGAACTACCTGCCGGTGGGAAGCGAGCAGGCGGCCCGCTACTACGCCGAGTGCTGCCTCGAGGCCGGGGTTTCCTTCATCAATTGCATGCCCGTGTTCATCGTGTCCGACCCCCAGTGGGCTGAGCGGTTCCGGGAGCGGGGCATCCCCTGCGTGGGCGACGACATCAAGAGCCAGGTGGGCGCGACCATCGTCCACCGGGTGCTCGCCCGCCTCATGGCCGAGCGCGGGGCGGTGCTGGAGCGCACCTACCAACTCAACACGGGGGGGAACACCGACTTTCTGAACATGCTCGAGCGCGACCGGCTGCGCTCGAAAAAGATCTCCAAGACCGAGGCGGTCCAGTCGGTGCTGCCCCATCCGCTCCCGCCCGAGAACATCCACATCGGCCCGTCGGACTACGTGCCCTGGCAGAACGACAACAAGGTGTGCTTCCTGCGCATGGAGGCCCGGGGGTTCGGCGGCGCGCCCATCGAGATCGAGGCCCGGCTCTCCGTACAGGACTCCCCCAACTCCGGCGGGGTGGCCGTGGACGCGATCCGGGTGTGCAAGGTGGCCCGCGACCGGGGGGACGCCGGGCCGCTTCTTCCCATCTCGGCCTACACCATGAAGCACCCGCCCGAGCAGATGCCGGAGCCCGAGGCCCGGGCCCGGATCGAGGCCTACCTGGCCCGGGTGGGCTAGATGCTGGCGGGCGGGCCGGTCGAGCGGGCGTTCCGGAGGGCGATCGAGGGGGCGATCGTCGGACCCCTGGCCCGCCGCGGGGTGCGGCCCGACACGCTCACGGGCGCGGGCCTGGTACTTTCGGCCGTGGCCGGGGCGCTGGCCTGGGGCTGGCCCGCGGCCGCCGGGATGACGCTGCTGCTCGCGGGGCTTCTGGACGCGCTCGACGGCTCCCTGGCCCGGGCCACCGGTACGGCGACCCGGGCCGGCGCGTTTTGGGACTCGACCCTCGACCGCTACGGCGAGTTCGCGGTGGTGCTGGGCCTGTGGGCCCGGGCCTGTAGCACCGGCTGCGCGGTCTGGGCCGGGGCGGCGGCGCTCGTGGCGCTCCAGGGCGCGCTCATGGTGAGCTACGCCCGGGCACGGGCCGAGGGCCTGGGGTACCCGCTGCGGGGCGGCGCGTTCGAACGGCCCGAGCGCCTGCTCCTGGTCGCCGCGGGGCTCCTCGTGAGCCCGTGGGAGAGTGCCCTGGGGCTCGGCACCGGCGGCGGGGCCTTGGTCACGCTGGCCCTCCTGGGCCTCGGGGCCAACGCCACGGCCTGGGGCCGGATCCTGCGGGGCCGCCGGGCCCTGGCCGAGCCGGAAGCCTGATCGTGGAGCTCTGCGCCCTGGCGAGCGGAAGCGGCGGCAACGCCGTGTACCTGGGGACGAACGGGCGGGGGCTCCTGGTGGACGCGGGGCTCCCGGGCCGCCGGATCGCCGCCCGCCTGGAGGGGGCCGGGCTGGCCGACCGCCGCATCGAGGCGGTGATCGTGACCCACGAGCACCGGGACCACCTGGCCGGGGTCGGGGTGTGGTGCCGGCGCCACAAGGTCCCGGCCTGGATGACGCCCGCCTGCCGGGAGGCCGCCGAGGCTGTGCTGGGGCCCGAGGGGCTCCGGGACGTCGAGGTTCGGGAGTTCGAACCCGGCCGGCCGTTCGAGGTGGCGGGTCTGGAGGTCCGGGCGGCTCCCGGGTGCCATGACGCGGCCGACCCGGTGGCCCTGCGGGTGTCGGACGGCCGGTGGACCGTGGGGCTGGCCACGGACCTCGGGTTCGTGCCCCACGCCGTGCGGGAGCTCCTTGGCGGGTGCGACGCGCTGTTCCTCGAGTCGAACCACGACGAGGATCGGCTCCTCACGGGGCCGTACCCTTGGGTCCTCAAGCAGAGGATCCGCTCGCGCCACGGCCACCTCAGCAACGAGGAGTGCGCCCGGCTGGTGGGGGAACTCGCCCACCCGGGGCTTCGGGCCGTGGTGCTCGGGCACCTCTCCGAAACGAACAACGAGCCCCGGCTCGCCTACCGGGCCACCCGGGCCGCGCTGGAACGGCTCGGCGCGGCGGACGACGTGCTCCTCCTGGTGGCCCGCCAGGACCGCCCGGGCCGCCTGGTTTCCCTGGCCCCCGCCGGGCCCTAAACCGACGACCGCAGACCGTAGACCGCTGACTGGCGATCGCAGACCGACGACCGGAGCCCCCCATGATCCCTCGCTACACCCGGCCCGAGATGGCCGCCGTCTGGTCCGACGAGAACCGCTTCCGCAAATGGCTCGACGTGGAGCTCTACGCCTGCGAGGCGTGGAACCGGCTCGGCAAGATCCCCGACGAGGACCTCCACCAGATCCAGGAGCGGGCCGCCTTCGAGGTGGCCCGGATCGCCGAGATCGAGGCCGAGGTCAAGCACGACGTGATCGCGTTTCTGACCAACGTGGCCGAGCACGTGGGCCCGGCGTCCCGGTTCATCCACATGGGCATGACCTCGTCGGACGTGCTCGACACGGCGCTGGCCATGCTGTGCGTGGAGGCGACGGACCTGATCCTGGCCCAGGCGGAGCGGCTCGCCGAGGTGCTCCGGCGCCGGGCCCACGAGTTCAAGCTCGTGCCCCAGATCGGCCGGTCCCACGGCATCCACGCCGAGCCGATCACCTTCGGGCTGAAGCTCGCCCTGTGGTACGACGAGATGACCCGGAACCTGGAGCGGCTGCGCCGGGCCCGGGAGATCATCGCCGTGGGCAAAATCTCGGGCGCCGTGGGCACCTTCGCCAACGTGGACCCCTTCGTGGAGGAGCACGTGTGCCGCCGGGCGGGGCTGCGGCCGGCCCGGGGGTCCACCCAGGTGGTGAGCCGCGACCACCACGCGGAGTTCTTCAGCCTGCTGGCGGTCGTGGGGGCGAGCATCGAGAAGTTCAGCGTGGAGATCCGCCACCTCCAGCGCACCGAGGTGCTCGAGGCCGAGGAGTACTTCTCGGCCGGCCAGAAGGGCTCCTCGGCCATGCCCCACAAGCGAAACCCCATCGCCACCGAGAACCTCACGGGCTGCGCCCGGCTCCTGCGCTCCTACGCCCAGGCCGCCTTGGAGAACGTGGCCCTGTGGCACGAGCGTGACATCTCCCACTCGAGCGTCGAGCGGGTGATCGCCCCTGACGCCACCACGCTCCTGCACTACATGCTCCATCGGTTCACGAACGTGATCGAGAATCTGGTGGTCTACCCCGAGCGGATGGAGCGGAACCTCAATCTCACGGGCGGACTCATCTACAGCCAGCGGGTGCTCCTGAAGCTCGTGGACAAGGGGGTCACCCGGGAGGAGGCCTACCGCATGGTGCAACGAAACGCCATGCGGGTGTGGGAGGAGGGGGCCGACTACAAGGCCCTCCTGGCCCAGGACCCGGACGTGTCGCGGCTCCTCACACCCGAGGAGATCGACGAGGCCTTCGACATCGGCTACCATCTGAAGCACGTGGACACGATCTTCCGCCGGATCTTCGGCGAAGCCGAAGGCGCGTGACCCCGCGCCGCGGCCGGCGGCAGCAGACCGACGACCGGAGACCGATCTGATGGCACACCGCGTGGAGGTGGGGATCCGGCCCGAATTCCGGGATCCCCGGGGGGAAGGGGTGGCCCGGGAGGCGCGGGAGTTCCTGCACCTGCAGGTGGACGAGGTGCGCACCCTCGACGTCTTCACCCTGGACCTGGGGCTCCCGGAGGCCGAGGCCGGCGCCGTGGCCGAGGCCCTGGCGGACCCGGTGATCCAGGACTGGGCCTTCGACGCGCCCCTGGCCCACCGGGTGTTCCCGGGGTTCGACTGGGCCGTGGAGGTGGGGTTCCTCCCCGGGGTCACCGACAACGTGGGCCGCACGGCCAAAGAGGCCCTGGAGATGCGCCTGGGCCGCACGTTTCCCCACGACCGGCAGGTGTACACGGCGGTGGTTTACCTGGTGCGGGGTGGCGAGCTCAGCCGGGCCGACATGGAGCACCTGGCCCGGGACCTCCTGGCCAACGAGCTCATCCACCGCTGGAAGGTGCTCTCTGCTCCCGAGTTTCGGGAGGCCGGCGGGTTCCCCCTGGAGATCCCCCGGGTCCGGGCTGTGGGGGGAGGCCGGGTGGAGACGGTGGACCTGGAGCGGTCCGATGAGGAGCTCCTGGCCCTGTCGCGGGACCGGCTCCTCGCGCTCTCGCTCGACGAGATGCGGGCCATCCGCGACCACTACCGCGACCCCGCCGTGCGCCGTCGGCGCGAGGAGTTGGGGCTTCCGGCCGCCCCCACCGACGTGGAGCTCGAGTGCCTGGCCCAGACCTGGTCGGAGCACTGCAAGCACAAGATCTTCAACGCCACCATCGAGTACCACGACGGCGAGGGGGGCGTCCGCACCATCCGGAGCCTCTTTAAGACCTACATCGTCGGCGCCACCGAGCGGGTGCGCCGGGGCAAGGGCGACCGGGACATCTGCCTTTCGGTGTTCAAGGACAACGCCGGGGTCATCACCTTCAACGACGACTGGAGCCTGTGCTTCAAGGTGGAGACCCACAACTCCCCCTCGGCCCTCGACCCCTACGGCGGCGCCCTCACCGGCATCGTGGGCGTGAACCGCGACCCCATGGGCACCGGCATGGGCGCCCGGCTCATCTTCAACGTCGACACCTTCTGCTTCGCCAACCCCTTTTACGAGGGCGAGCTGCCGCCCCGGCTCCTGCACCCGCGCCGGATCTACGAGGGGGTGGTCCGGGGGGTGGAGCACGGGGGCAACAAGAGCGGCATCCCCACCGTGAACGGCTGCGTGGTGTTCGACGACCGGTACCTCGGAAAGCCCCTGGTGTACTGCGGCACGGCCGGGCTCATCCCCCGGGAGGTGGCCGGCCGGCCGGGCCACGAGAAGGGAGCCCGGCCCGGCGACCGCATCGTCATGGCCGGGGGCCGGATCGGCAAGGACGGCATCCACGGGGCCACCTTCTCCTCCGAGGAGCTCCACGAGGGCAGCCCGGCCACGGCGGTGCAGCTCGGCGACCCCATCACCCAGAAGCGGCTCTACGACTTCCTCCTGATCGCCCGGGACCGGGGGCTGTACACCTCGATCACCGACAACGGCGCCGGGGGGCTCTCGTCGAGCGTGGGGGAGATGGCCGAGCAGTCGGGGGGGGCGCGGCTCGATCTGGCCCGGGCGCCGCTCAAGTACCCGGGGCTCGATCCCTGGGAGATCCTGGTTTCGGAGTCCCAGGAGCGCATGACCCTGGCCGTGCCGCCCGAGCACCTGGACGAGTTCCTCCGGCTTGCGGCCGAGATGCGGGTCGAGGCCACGGACCTCGGGGAGTTCACCGACGACGGCGTGTTCCACGTGCTCTACGGGGAGCGCACCGTGGCCCACCTCCCCCTCGCGTTCCTCCACGAGGGACTTCCGGAGATGCGGCTCACGGCCCGCTGGGAGCGGCCCGTCCACCCCGAGCCCCCGGCCGACGCCGGCCCCCCCGACCTCTCGGACACCCTCCGGGCCCTCCTGGGCCGGCTGAACATCTGCTCCAAGGAGACCATCGTCCGCAAGTACGACCACGAGGTGCAGGGCGGGAGCGTCGTGAAGCCCTTTGTGGGGGTGGTGAACGACGGCCCCTCCGACGCCGCCGTGGTGCGGCCGGTGCTCGAGAGCTTTGAGGGCGTGGTCACGGCCAACGGCATCGTGCCCCGCTACAGCGACATCGACACCTACGCCATGGCCGCCGCCGCGGTGGATGAGGCCGTGCGAAACGCGCTCTCGGTGGGCGCGAGCCTCGACCACCTGGCCGCGCTGGACAACTTCTGCTGGTGCGATCCGGTGGCGAGCGAGCGAAACCCCGACGGGGCCTACAAGCTGGCCCAGCTCGTGCGGGCCAACGAGGCCCTCTACGACCTCACGGTGGCCTACGGGATCCCGCTCGTGTCCGGAAAGGACTCCATGAAGAACGACTATATCCACGGGGACCTCAAGATCTCGATCCCGCCGACGCTCCTGGTGAGCGTGATCGGCCGGATCGAGGACGTGCGCCGGTGCGTCACCATGGACGCCAAGCGCCCGGGCGACCGGGTGTACGTGCTCGGGGTGACGCGGCCCGAGCTCGGGGGCTCGGAGTACTGGGCCCACCTGGGGTACGTGGGCAACCGGGTGCCCCGGGTCCGGCCCGAGGAGACGCTGCCCCTCTACCGGAACCTCGAGGCCGCGATCTGCGACGGGCTCGTGGCCTCGTGCCACGACTGCTCCGACGGCGGGCTCGCCGTGGCCCTGGCGGAGACCGCGTTCTCCGGCGGGTTCGGCATCGCGGCCGAGCTCGGCCGCGTGCCCCTCGAGGGGGTGACCCGGGACGACGAGCTTTTGTTCAGCGAGTCGGCCGGCCGGTTCGTGGTCACGGTGCGGCCGGAGCACGTGGAGGCCTTCGAGCGGGTTTTGGCGGGGTCGGCGTTCGCGCCGGTGGGCGAGGTCACGGCCGAGCCGGAGCTCGTGCTCCGGGGCCTCGGGGGCGACGTCGTGGTCCGGGCCCGGATCGACGAGCTCAAGCGGGCCTGGCAAGCCCCCCTCGAGCCCTTGGCGTGATCGGGGGTCAGAAGACAGAAGACAGAAGACAGAAGGACGGCCTCCGGGACCCGGCCGACGTTCGGGTTCTCGGCCCCGCGACCCCGGACGGGGCAGGGGACGGTCGAGGCCGGGGGGCTGTTGCAGCGGTGTCGGGCGGGCTTCGACGTCCGGATTTCGGGGCGGTGAGCCTCCCAGCCTCCCCGCCTTCTAGCTTTCCAGCTTTCTAGCGTTCCAGCCTCACAGAGCGGATACGAACCATGGCCAAGGTGCGAGCCCTGGTGCTCACCGGGAACGGCACGAACTGCGAGCGGGAGATGGCCCACGCCTGCCGGCTGGCCGGCGCCGAGGCGGTCATCGCCCACACGGCCGAGGTCTTCGCCGGCCGGGTGCGGCTCGAGGACTTCGATTTCCTGAACCTGCCGGGCGGGTTCCTCGACGGCGACGACCTGGGGGCGGGCAAGGCGGGGGCCGTCCGGTTCCGGTACGGCCGGGTGCGCACCAACGGGACCCACCCGTTCTTCGAGGATCTCCTGGCCTTCATCGGGGGGGGAAAGCTCGTGCTGGGGGTGTGCAACGGGTTCCAACTCCTCGTGAAGCTGGGGCTCCTGCCGGCCCCCGACGGCCGGTACGGCGAGCCCGTGGCGAGCCTGGCCCACAACGACTCGGGCCGCTTCGAGGACCGGTGGGTGTATCTCCAGGTCGAGCCGGACTCCCCGTGCGTGTTCACCCGGGGGCTAGACCGGCTGTACTATCCGGTGAGGCACGGTGAGGGGAAATTCGTGACCCGGTCGCCCGAGGTGCTGGAAAACCTGGAGGCCCGCGGGCTCGTGGCCCTTCGCTACACCGACCCCGATGGCCGGCCGACCCAGGCCTACCCGTGGAACCCCAACGGAAGCCCAGGCGCCGTGGCCGGGGTGTGCGACCCCACGGGCCGGGTGTTCGGGCTCATGCCCCATCCCGAGGCGTTCCTCCACCGCACGAACCACCCGCGCTGGACCCGGGAGGACCTCCCCGAGGAGGGCCAGGGCCTGGCGCTCTTCCGGAACGCGGTGGAGTATTTGAGAGGCTAGGCGGCCGGGCGGCTGGGCAGTTAGGCGGCGTCCCTTTCGTCCCTAGCGTCCCTTCCGTCCCTTCGACTCGACCCCGCCGTCTCCGGCGACCGCCGACCGAAGACCGAGGACCGACGACCGACCCATGGACAAACACTGGAACGACCACTGCGGGGTGTTCGGCATCTACAACCACCCCGAGGCCGCGAACCTCACGTACCTGGGCCTCCACGCGCTCCAGCATCGGGGCCAGGAGAGCGCCGGCATCGTCGTGACCGACGGCGAGGGCATGCGCTACCACCTCGGGATGGGGCTCGTGCACGACATCTTCGACGAGGAGAAGCTCGAGCGGCTCCGGGGTCACCACGCCATCGGCCACGTGCGCTACTCCACCGCGGGGTCGAGCGAGCTCAAGAACGCCCAGCCCTTCGTGGTGGAAACCGTACACGGCTCCATCGCGTTCGCCCACAACGGCAACCTGGTGAACGCCGAGGCGCTCCGGCTCCGGCTCGAGGAGGAGGGGAGCATCTTCCGGGGCAGTTCCGACACCGAGGTGATCGCCCACCTCTACGCCCGGAGCCGGGAGGAGCGGCTGGTGGAGCGGCTGGCCGACGCCCTCCGGCAGGTCCAGGGGGCGTATAGCCTCTTGGTGCTGGTGGAAAAGCGCCTGATCGCCGCCCGCGATCCCCACGGGTTCCGGCCGCTCATCCTGGGGAAGGTGAAGGACTCCTACGTCGTGGCATCGGAGACCTGCGCCCTGGACCTCATCGGCGGGGAGGTCCTGCGGGAGGTGGAGCCGGGTGAGATGGTGGTGCTGAGTTCCAAGGGGCTCGAAAGCTTCCGCCCCTTCGATCCGGTGCCGCCCAAACCCTGCGTGTTCGAGCACATCTACTTCGCCCGGCCCGACTCCACCGTGTTCGGCCAATCGGTGTACGAGGTGCGGCTGGCGCTGGGGCGGGAACTCGCCCGGGAGCACCCGGTGGAGGCCGACGTGGTGATCCCGGTGCCCGACTCGGGCATCGTGGCCGCCCTAGGGTACAGCGAGGCCTCGGGGATCCCGTTCGGCCTCGGGCTCATCCGGAACCACTACGTGGGCCGCACGTTCATCGAGCCCGAGCAGTCCATCCGGCATTTCGGGGTGAAGCTCAAGCTCAACGCCGTGCGGGCGGTGCTCCGGGGCAAGCGCGTGGTGGTGGTGGACGACTCCATCGTCCGGGGCACCACGAGCCAGAAGATCGTGAAGATGATCCGGGAGGCGGGGGCCCGCGAGGTACACATGCGCATCTCGTCGCCGCCCACCTGCTACCCGTGCTACTTCGGCATCGACACCCCCACCCGCACCGAGCTCATCGCCGCGAACCACGGGGTGGACGAGATCAACCGGTTCCTGACCTCGGACTCCCTGGGCTACCTGAGCCACGAGGGCCTGGCGCGGGCGACCAACGGGGTGCGGTACTCCTTCTGCGACGCCTGCTTCACCGGCGCGTACCCGGTGGGCGACCGGACCGAAGGGGTGCGGGCCACGGGATGCGGGTAAGGGAAAACCGAGGGGGAACCACGGAGGACACGGAGGGCGCGGAGGGGGTGACGGTGGTCGCCCCCGGATTCCGCACCTCCCAGCCGATCAGCGGACGACGCCCATGACCGAAGACCTTCAGGCGGCCTGGCGGGAACTCCTGGAACTCGTGCGCGAGAAGAGTTACGAGAAGCGCCGGGTCGTGTTGGCCTCGGGCCGGGAGAGCGACTTCTACGTGGACGGCAAGCAGACGGCCCTCCATCCCCGCGGGGCGCTCCTCATCGGCCGGCTCTTCTTCGACCGGCTTTCGGGGTTCGGGGAGGTGGAGGGCGTGGGCGGCATGACCCTGGGCGCCGACCCCCTGGCCACGGCCACGAGCCTCGTATCGGAGCTCGAGGGCCGGCCGGTGCCGGCGTTTATCGTGCGCAAGGAACCCAAGGGCCACGGCACGAGGCGGTGGATCGAGGGGGCCAAGAACCTGCGGCCGGGGGCCCGGGTCGTGGTGCTCGAGGACGTGGTTACCACCGGGGGCTCGAGCCTGCGGGCCATCGAGCGGATCGAGGAGGAAGGGTATGCCGTTCTGGGCGTGCTGGCGCTGGTGGACCGGCAGGAGGGGGGGCGGGAGGCCATCGAGGGCCGGGGGTACCGGTTCGAGGCGCTGTTCACCAAGGCCGACGTGGTCGGGTAGGGCCCCGCTCCTCCTACTCGTTACCGCGCTTTTGGCCTCGGCCTGCGCCGGGCCCGGGGGGATTTTCGTCACCCGTGAGTTCGCCGACCCCACGACGCCCTACGGCCGGGCGCTCCGGGACCACACCCGCGCGGCCGAGCTCTACAGCGGCTTCGACACGGTGGCCAAGGCCTGGGCCACCTGGCGCTCCCCGGATCTGCGTGCGGCCCTGGTCGAGACGAGCGTTTCGCGCTACCACCTGTCCCCGGAGGACGCCGAGCGCATGCGCGACGAGGAGCTGCGGGCGGCGCGGCTCGCCTGGGAGTTCCACCTGGCCCTCTACACGCCGTCCCCCGACGCCAACGACCTGGAGCGGCCCGACACCCTGTGGCGGGCGGTGTTGGAACTGCCCGACGGGTCCCGCCTCGAACCGGTCCAGGTGATCGCGCTCCCCAAAACCGAGAAGTCCCGGGTGGAGTACCCCTACGTCACCCCGTGGACCCGGGAGTACTCCCTGATCTTCCCGAAGACCGGAGGCGGGGGAGACGGCGCCCCGGTCCTGTGGCTCACCGGCCCCTACGGCACCATGCGGTTCGACTTCGGGAGGCGGTGAGGGAGCGTTGGCCGAGGTTTGGCGGCGGGAACCCCCGCCGGGCCCGGGGGGCCCGCATCGAGCGAGAAGGAATGCGCCGTCCAAGCTTTCTATGAAACCGACGCCGATAGAGGCGCGCAAGGAGATCGCGTGGGCATGGGGCCTGCTTCCGGCCGTGCGTGAGTGCGGCATCCGGCTACTGTAGGAGCCACGCCCGGCGCTCCAGCAGGCCCCATGCCCCCGAACATGTCTATTTAGCCGCCGGAGTAATAGCATCCCAGCCTTCCAGCCTTCCAGCCTTCCCAAGGAGGTGTCCCATGGCCGACTGCATCTTCTGCAAGATCGTGGCGGGGGAGATCCCGGCCGACAAGGTCTGGGAGGACGAGCACGCCCTGGCGTTTCGCGACATCCGCCCCATCGCGCCGGTGCACGTCCTGATCGTGCCCAAAGTCCACCGGGAGAGTTTCGCCGACGTCACCGACGCCGACACCCCGTTCCTGGCGAGCCTGGCCCGGGCGATCCGCGAGATCGCGGAGAAGGAGGGGGTGGCCGACTCGGGGTACCGCCTCATCGCAAACACCGGGCCCGACGCCGGCCAGGAGGTGTTCCACCTGCATGTCCACCTCCTGGGCGGCCGGCCCCTGGGCCCGATGCTCGCCAAGAAGGGCTGACGCCCCAGCACGGCGGTGCCGGCCCGGGGTAGGGCCCGACCGCCGCGCCGCATCGCGTTTGACTTCGGGGGGGGAATCGGGGATACTTCACGGTTTCCGAAGGGCCCATAGCTCAGTTGGTCAGAGCAGCCGGCTCATAACCGGCCGGTCCCTGGTTCGAATCCAGGTGGGCCCACCACTTGCGGGATGCTGCATGGGTCGTTTCCACCATCGAGAGCGATTGGCACGGGGAGGGCGGCCGTGAGGCCGACCGTTTCCGAGGTCGCCCTGGCCATCGAGGCACGCGCCCCGCTTTCCCTGGCGGAGTCCTGGGACCGGCCGGGGCTCCAACTGGGCGACCCCTACGCCCCCGTCTCCACCGTCGTGGTGGCCCTCGACCCCTCCCCCGCCGCGGTGACCCTGGCCCTCGCCCGGGGAGCCGAACTCCTCGTGACCCACCATCCCCTGTTCCTCGAACCTGTCCATCGCATCGATCTCTCCACCCCCCAGGGCCGAAAGATCCGGGATCTCATCGCGGGGGGGATTGCCGTGTACGCGGCCCACACGAACCTCGACCGCGCCCGGGGAGGTGTGAACGACCGCCTGGCGGCCCGCCTGGGCCTTGAGGAGGTCGAGGATCTCGGGGCAGAGCCCGACGGCCGGCCGGCCATGGCGCGGGTGGGGCGGTTGGCGGCTCCCCGGCGGTTGGGGGAGTTTGCGCGGGAGGCGGCGCGGGCCCTCGGGGCCCCCGCGGCCCGCGTCGTGGGCGACCCCGACCGCCGGGTCGAGCGGGTGGCCGTGTGCGGGGGCAGCGGGGCGTCCCTGTGGCCCGCGGCCCTGGCGGCCGGAGCCCAGGTCCTGGTCACCGGGGACGTGCGCCACCACGCCGCGCTGGACGCACGGGAAGCGGGGATGGCCCTGGTGGACGTGGGTCACGCCACGGGCGAACGGGTGGCGGTGGAGATCCTGGCCGAGGTGGTGCGCGACTGGGGGGAGGCCGGAAAACGGGGGGTGAGGGTGGAGGTGTTGGAGGTGCAGGAACCCTGGAGCCCGGTCCCGATCTTGTAGCGGGAGCCGGGCTTCGACTTCCCGGGGGCGGGCGAACGGGAACCGTTCACATCGAGCGACGCGAGAAGGAGGCAGAGTTGGAGACCGCACAGCAAGACGTCTTGGGGCTGTTGGAACGGCTGCAGCGGGTGGCCGACGAGATCGACCGGCTGTCCGCCCTGCGCGCGGAGGCCGAGGAGGCTCGGGACAGGGCGCGCCAGGATCTCGACGAGGCCAAGCAGAGCCTCGACGCGTTCCGCGAGCGCGCCCACGCCCTCGACATCGAGCGCCGCAAGCGGGAGCTCGCGATCAAGGACGGCAAGGACCGGATGCAGCGGATCAAGGCTCGCATGGGCGACGTGAAGACGAGCCGCGAGTACCAGGCCGTGCTGGCCGAGATGAGCTCGGCCAAGCAGACGGTGGCCGAGGAGGAGCAGGCCCTGGAGCGCGACCTGGCCGAGTTGGAGGCCGTGCGGGTGGACCTGGAGCGGGTGGAGGCCCGCGCCCGGGAGCTCGAGGCGGTGCTCGAGGAGGCTGAACAGCGCCTGGCCGAGGTCCAGGGCGAGACCGAGCAGGCCATGGCCGAACGCAAGGCCGAGGAGCAGCGGCTCCTGGCGGACCTGCCCCAGGACGTGGTGGACCGGTACCGGCTGATCCGGTCGCGCCGCGGGGGCTTGGCCGTGGTCGAAGCCCGGGACGAGGCCTGCACGGCGTGCTACATGCGGATCCCGCCCCAGATGTACATCGAGATCATCCGGCGCACCCGGGTGATGCAGTGCCCCAACTGCCACAGGATTTTGGTGCCCCCCCGGGAACCCGCGGCCGAAGGCTGAGATCGGGCAGGCGGCTCGGCGGCCGGGGGCCGATCTTTCGTCCCTTTCGTTCCTTCGGTCCCTTGGGTACCTCCGGAACGCGGGGGCGCTCTGGAGTAACCCTCGGTCTCCCGCAGGGTACCCATTCAAGTCCGGAGCACTTCCTGTCGATCAGGAGGCGGGTGCGACGGCGGGAGGACGGGCGGTCGCCCCGGGGCAGGCCCCCGGGGAGGAAAGTCCGGGCTCCACAGGGCAGGGTGCTGGATAACGTCCAGTCGGGGAAACCCGAAGGAAAGTGCCACAGAGAATAGACCGCCTGGCGCGCGGCGATGCCGGGCGCCAGGTAAGGGTGAAACGGTGAGGTAAGAGCTCACCAGCGGCCCGGGCGACCGGGCCGGCTCGGCAAACCCCACCCGGAGCAAGGCCAAATAGGGGAGCGTTACGAGGGTGGCCCGCCCCAAGCTCCCGGGTAGGCCGCTGGAGGCCCGGGGAAACCCGGGTCCCAGAGGAATGACCGCCACCCCCCTTGCGGGGGTACAGAACCCGGCTTACAGCCCTCCCGCCCGCATCCGCCCACATTTTGGTGTTGCCGGCACCGGTTTCCCGTGGGTCGTTGACGCCGGCCCGCCGGCCCCCCTAGAATTCGTGCGCTTCGTCACTTTCTTCTCAGACAGGGAGTTGCCCGCCATGCACAAGAAGATCTGGGTCTGGGTTGCGGCCGCGCTGGTCTTGGCGTTCCTGGGCGTCGCCGGTGCGGGGGAGGGGGGCGACGAGTGGGTCGGCAAGCCGGCCCCCGAGTTCACCCTTTCGGACCTCGACGGCAACACCTACCGGCTTTCGGAACTGCGGGGCAAGGTGGTCTGGCTTAACTTCTGGGGGCTTCGGTGCGGCCCCTGCGTGCGGGAGCTCCCGGCCCTTCAGAAGCTCTGGACGGCGTACAAGGACCAGGGTCTCGTGCTCCTGGCCGTCAATGCCGACGGCGTGGACGCCGAGTTCATCCGGGGCCAGTTGGCCAAGCGCGACGACCTCAAGGCCGCCGGCATGACGTTCCCGATCACCCCCGATCCGGAGTTCACGGTGATCGACGCCTACGGGCTCATGGGAGCGCCGCTCAACGTGATGATCGACAAGAAGGGGGTCATCCGGTTCCGCCACGAGGGGTACGAGGACGGGGACGAGGCCGGCTACGAAAAGACCCTGAAGGCCCTGCTCGCGGAGTGACGGGTGCCCCGGACGGCGAGAGCGCTCTGGGTACTGTTGATCCTCGCCCTCGGGTGCGCCGGGGTGCGGCCCGAGGGGCCGGTGGTCCGGGTGGAGGCGCCGCCCCCCCCGGCCGACGGCCACGTGGCCGAGGGGCAGGGGTACATCGACTTCACCGGCCGGGGGCTCATGGGCGAGGAGATCCGGCTCTCGGCGCTCGTGGGGCCCAAGGTGGTGCTCCTGCAGTTCTGGGGCATCCGGTGCGGCCCGTGCCTCGAGGAGATGCCGTTCCTCGCGGAGCTCCAGGAGCGCTACGGTCCCGAGGGGCTCCAGGTGATCGGGGTGAACACCGACCGGGCGAGCCCGGAGGCGCTGACCCGGGCCATGGTGGAGCGCGAACTCAACCCGCCCTATCCCATCGTGCTCGATCCCGAGCTCGAGATCTCCCAACACTACACGCGCTGGCTCATCCCCGTGACCGTGCTGATCGACCGCAAGGGGGTGGTCCGGGCCATCCACACCGGATTCAAACCCGAACTCATGCCCGGCCTCGAGGCGGAGGTGCGGGCCGTACTGGGGAAGGACCGATGAAATGGATGCTTTGGGGGGTCGTTCTGACCCTGTGGGCCGCCCCGGCTTTTGCCGGGAATCTGGACGGCTACGTGGGCAGCGAGCGGTGCGCCGAGTGCCACGCCGACAAGTACGAGGGCTGGAAGACCACGTTCCACGCCACGGTCGTCCAGGACGCCCGAAAAAACCCCGACGCCATCGTGGGTGACTTCTCGGTGCCCAACCTGGGCTTCACCAAGGACGACGTGGACTACGTGATCGGCGGCCACTGGGACCAGCGGTACATGAAGAAGATCGGCGACGACTACTACGTGCTGCCGAAGCTCTGGAGCGTCCAGTCCCAGCAGTGGCGGCCCTACAACGTGTGGTCGTGGCGGAAGATGCCCTACAGCAAATTCTGCAAGGGGTGCCACGTGACCGGGTTCGATCCCGCCACCGGACAGGTGGCGGAGCACCGGATCGGGTGCGAGGCCTGCCACGGCCCGGGCCGGGCCCACGCCGACGCCGGTGGCGACGGGCCCATCGTGAACCCGTCGAAACTGCCCGACGACCGCCGCGAGATGATCTGCGCCGCGTGCCACGTGCGGGGTAAGGATCCCTCGGGCACCTACCACTTCCCGGTGGGGTTCCGGCCCGGCGACGACCTGGGGAAATACTACGTGCCGGTGGACAAGCAGCCGGAGGAGACGAACACCCAGGCCATCCTCCGGAACTTCGCGAAGTGGAAGGAGGAGCGAAGCGGCAAGAACAAGGTGCGCTGCGACGTGTGCGGTATCTACGGCGCCGACAAGAAGCCCCGGGACGAGGTCGAGGACGCCATGGGGTTCTGCTTCGGGTGCCACGGGTTCAAGGATCGGTACGCCGAGCACACGAGACACCCCGACTCGGCGAAGCTCGTGTGCTTCGACTGCCACGTCCAGCAGACGAAGGACCTGATGGCGACCGAGGAGTCCCAGCGGGACGTCCACTCCTACGACTACTTCCTCGTGCACCCCGATAACTGCTATGATCGCCGAATCGAGCGCACCTGCAAAAAGTGCCACGAGGACCGCGGCGAGGATTGGGCCCGCCAGACCGTGGAACGGTGGCGGCGGCCCCTGGAGCTGGATCACTAGCCGAGCCGACACGGCCCGGAGGGAGGAGAGAACGATGCGGTTTTCTGCGGGGAAGACGGTGGCGGTGCTGGGGGCGGCGCTGGTGCTTCTGTGGGGGGCCGGGGCGGCGGCCCAGGACACGGCCATGCGGCTCCAGATCGGCGACAAGGCCCCCAGCTTCACCCTGGAGGACTTCGAGACCGGGAAGCCCGTGTCGCTGGATCAGTTCCTGGGGCACAAGGTGATCATGCTCGAGTTCTGGGCCACCTGGTGCGACATCTGCAAGGCCGAGATGCCCCGCCTGGAGCAGGAGTACCGCCAGTACAAGGACAAGGGCTACCAGCTCCTGGGCATCACCCTGAGCCGGGGCGACAAGAAGGACCGGGAGAAGATCCAGGCCCTGCGCGAGAAGTACCAGCTCACCTACCCCATGCTCATGGACACCGAGTTCGAGGTGGCCACCAAGATCTACGGGCTCTCGGGTCCGATCCCGCTCAAGGTCATCATCGACTGCCAGGGGGTGATCCGCTACACCCACGTGGGCGACTACGCCGACGGCATCAGCGAGGTGCCGTTCGTGCTGGACGAGCTCCTCACCGACCCCGCCTGCAAGCCCTGACCCGCCCGGGGGGAGTTCGATGCCGGTGAAAAGGTCCCCGCGGGGCCTAGGGCGCGTCGCCGCCCTGGGCCTCGTTTTGTGCCTGGCCCCCGCGGCCTTCGGGGCGATGCGCACCATCCCCCGGGGCCGGGCCCAGGGCTCCGAGGCCGTGCGCCGGGCCGTAGCCGCGCCCACGCCCGAGGGCCGGGTCGAGGCCCTGATCCAGGTTCTGACGGGCGACGACCTGCCCGCGGCGCTGGAGGCCATGGAGGTTCTGGCGCAGATGGGGCCTCGGGTGGTGCCCCGGCTCGTCTCGGAGATGCGGCGCACCCGGAACAACTGGCTGATCGGCGGCACCCTGGTGCGGATGGGGTCCGAGGCGGTGGGCCCGCTCATCGAGCTCCTGGAGGGGGCCGACGAGGCCACCACTGTGGACTGCCTGTACCTCCTGGGCGAGATCCAGGACCGCCGGGCCGTGCCGACCCTGATCCGCTACCTCGAGGATCCCCGGGAGCAGGTGCGGCTCTACGCCGTGACCTCGCTTCTGCAGATCGGCGGCCCCCGGGCCGTGGAGGCCGTGCTGGGCCGCCTCGTGCGCGAGGGCAAGGGCCTTTCCGGCCTCATCGTCGAGGCCCTCCTGCGGTACGCCCAAAACGACGTGGAGCCCGTGATCCAGGCCCTCACCTCCCCCAACCCCCGCATCCGGCAGGAGGCCGCCTACCTCCTCGGAGGCTTGGGTGACCTGCGGGCCGTGGAGCCCCTGGTGGCGGCCCTCGAGGATCCCGAGCCCCGGGTGCGGGAGAACGCGGCCTTTTCCCTCGGCAAGCTGGCCGACCGGATCGAGGAGGCGACCTGGGTCGTGGACGCCCTGGCGAAGCGCCTGGCCGATCCGGACGAGGTGGTGGCCGAGGTGGCCCGGGCCGCGGTGGCGCGGTTCGGCCGGGCCGCGGTGGACCGGCTCGTGGACGTCTGCCGCACGGCGCCGCCCGAGGTCAAGGTGCGGGCCCTCAACGCCCTCCGGGACATCGGCGACCCCGGGGCCGAGGATGTGATGATCGATCTCCTGGACCACCCCGTGCGGGCCGTTCGGGTCGCGGCCGTGGCGGGGCTGATCGAGGTGGGCACGGCCCGGGCGGTGGAGCCGCTCCTGAACGCCCTCCGGGACGAGGACCTGCGGTGGTTCGCGGGGCTCGCCCTCGAGCGGGTGGGGGCCGAGAACCCGGACCTCTTCTTCGCCTCGAGCCCGGGCGACCCCACCATGAGCCTGCGGTTCCAGATCCTGGAGCGCCTTGGGACGGCCGTGGTGCCCTTCTTGGCCGAAAAGCTCCGGGACGAGAACCCCGGTCGCCGGGCGGCGGCCTGCTGGATCCTGGGGGAGATCGGGGATCCGGCGGCCGTCCCCGACCTGGCCGCCGCGCTGGACGACCCCCACGTGGGCTGGCTCGCGGCCCGGGCCCTGGCCCGGCTGGGGGAGCCCGGGTGCGACGCGCTCTTGCGGGTGCTCAAGGGCTCCCGGAACGACCGGGCGGCGCTCCAGGCGGTGGAGGGCCTGGCGCTTTGCGACACCCCCGAGGCCTGGGACGCGGTTGAGGGCGCGGTGGCCGCGGCCCTGCCCCGGGAGGCCCGGGTCCGGGCGGCCGTGCTGGTTTCCCGCTACGGCGACCCGGTCCGGGTGGCCCGGATCCGGGAGTACCTCGACACCGAGGGCCGCGACCTCTGGCCCGACGTGGAGGCGGCCCTGCGGGCCGAGGCGGAGGTGAGATAGGAGGGGCGGCTGGGCGGCCAGGCGGCAGGGCCGCCGTCCCTGAGGTCCCTTTCGTCCCTTGGGTCCCTGAACGAACCGTAGAGAGGCAACCATGTCCCACGCGTTCTCCACGATTCCCGATCGTCTCCTGGCGGGCGAGGCGTCCCTGGCCGTGGTGGGCCTGGGGTACGTGGGCCTGCCCCTGGCCGCGGCCTTCGGCCGCAAGGTGCCCACCCTCGGGTTCGACGTGAGCGAGGCCAAGGTGGCGGCGCTCCGCCGGGGGGTGGACCCCACGGGCGAGCTCTCGGCCGACGACCTCGCCTCGACCCGCATCGAGTACACCACGAACCCCGGGGATCTCCGCCGGGCCTCGTTCGTGGTCGTGGCCGTGCCCACCCCCATCGACCGGCACAAGAAGCCCGACCTGGGCCCCCTCGTGGCGGCCAGCCGGTCCATCGGCCAGAACCTGACCCCCGGCACGGTGGTGGTGTACGAGTCCACGGTGTACCCCGGGGTGACCGAGGAGGTCTGCGTGCCGGTGCTCGAGCGCGAATCGGGGCTCGCCTGCGGCCGGGACTTCAAGGTGGGCTACTCCCCCGAGCGCATCAACCCGGGCGACAAGGAGCACACCCTGGAGCGGATCGTGAAGGTGGTGGCCGGCCAGGACGCCGAGACCCTGGAGGTGGTGGCCCGGGTCTACGAGACGGTGGTCGAGGCCGGGGTGCACCGGGCCCCCACCATCAAGACGGCCGAGGCGGCCAAGGTGATCGAGAACACCCAGCGCGACCTCAACATCGCGCTCATGAACGAGCTTTCCGTCATCTTCAACCGCATGGGCATCGAGACCCGGGCCGTGCTCGAGGCCGCCGGCACCAAGTGGAACTTCCTGCGGTTCACCCCCGGGCTCGTGGGGGGGCACTGCATCGGGGTGGACCCCTACTACCTCACCTACAAGGCCGAGGAACTCGGGTACAAGCCCCAGGTGATCCTCGCCGGCCGGGCCATCAACGACGGCATGGGGAAATACGTGGCCGAGAGCACGGTGAAGGGGCTCATCCGGTGCGGCCGGGCCGTCCAGGGCAGCCGGGTGCTGGTGCTGGGGCTCACCTTCAAGGAGAACGTCTCCGACCTGCGGAACTCCCGGGTCGCCGACGTGATCGCGGAACTGCGGGACTACGGGGTGGAGGTGCTGGCCCACGACCCCCTGGCCGACCCCGGCGAGGCCGAGCGGGAGTTCGGCCTCCGGCCCGTGGCCCTCGACCAGGTGCCGCCGGTGGACGGCATCGTGGCCGCCGTGGCCCACGGCGCCTTCGACGAGCTCACCCTGGAGCGCCTGAAGGCCCTCTACCGGCCCGACGGCCGGGGCGTGCTGGCCGACGTCAAGATGCGCTACGATCGCGCCGAAGCCGAGGCCCTGGGGCTGTACTACTGGTCGTTGTAACGGCGGGGCGGCTAGGCAGCTAGGCGGCTAGGCGGCTAGGCGGCTGGGCGGCTGGGCGGCTAGGCGGCTCGGCGGCTCGGCGGCTCGGCGGCTCGGCGGCCGGCCCGCGCGTCCCTTTCGTCCCTTACGTCCCTTAGGTCCTTTCACGCGCTTCCTTCGGCGAAGCGCCCAAGGAGTCCACATGGCCACCTTTCTCGTCACCGGCGTGGCCGGGTTCATCGGGTCGAACCTGGCCGAGGCCCTTCTGGCCCGGGGCCACCGGGTGCGGGGCCTCGACAACTTCCTCACCGGCAAGCCCGAAAACCTGGAGGGTCTGGACGGCCTCGAGTTCCTGGAGGGCGACGTGCGCGACCCCGAAACCTGCCGGGAGGCCTGCGAGGGCGTGGACTACGTGCTCCACGAGGCGGCCCTGGGCTCGGTGCCCCGGTCCATCGAGGACCCGGCGCTCTCCAACGAGTGCAACGTCACCGGCACCCTGAACCTGCTCGTGGCCGCCCGGGACGCCGGGGTGAAGCGGTTCGTGTTCGCGGCGAGCTCCTCGGCCTACGGCGACACCCCCACGCTGCCCAAGGTGGAGGACATGCCCCCCCAGCCCCTGAGCCCTTACGCCCTCACCAAGCTCGCCGGGGAGGAGTACTGCCGGCTCTTCTTCGAGCTCTACGGCCTGGAGACCGTGAGCCTCCGGTACTTCAACGTGTTCGGGAAGCGCCAGGACCCCTTCAGCACCTACGCGGCCGTGATCCCCAAGTTCGTCTCCGCGCTCCTTCGGGGCGAGCCCCCCGAGATCTACGGCGACGGTGAGCAGACCCGCGATTTCACCTACATCGCCGACGTGGTCCAGGCGAACCTCCGGGCCTGCGAGGCGCCCCGGGAGGCCTGCGGCCAGGTGTACAACGTGGCCTACGGCGAGAGGATCAGCCTGAACGCCCTCTACCGGGAGATCGCGGGGCTCCTGGGGGTGGACCTGGAGCCCCGGTACGGCCCGCCGCGGCCCGGCGACGTCAAGCACAGCCTGGCCGACATCGGAAAGGCCCGGCGGCTGCTGGGCTACGAGCCCGCCTACGACGTGCGCCGGGGCCTCGCGGAGGCCATCGCCTGGTACCGGGAGAATCTGGGATAGGCGGCGGGGCGGCTGGGCGGCTGGGCGGCGAGGCGGCGAGGCGGCTAGGCGGCTGGGCGGCTAGGCGGCTAGGGGGCGGGGCGGCGTGGCGGCTGGGCGGCGAGGCGACGCCCCACGACCAACGACCCGCGACCCACGACCCGCAACCAACGATTCCCGCCTTGACGGCCGCGAGATCGCGGTCTAGGGTTTCCCAGCCTCCCAGCCTCCCAGCCTCCCAGCCTCCCAGCCTCCCAGCCTCCCAGCCTCCCAGCCTCCTCAAGTTTTCCGGTCGGCTTGCCGATGCCGATCGAAAGGAGTTTCGCACGTCCCATCGGCGGATAGCGAGGTTTGGATGACCCAGGGCCGGATTCTCGTGTGGGGTGACGAGGGCCAGGCCGGGCGGGCGGCCGAGGAGCTTCGGGCGGCCCACCCCGGCGTCGAGACCGAGGTGCGCCCCCCCGCGGCCGAGCCGGGCCGCGACTTCGACCCCGGGGCCTACGACGCCGTGCTCGTGGTGCCCGACCCGGAGCGGTGCGGGCCCCAGGAAGAGTTGACGGGCCGGCTCCGGGCCGCCGCCCCCGACACCCCCGTGTTCGTGCTCTGCCCCGAGGCCTTCGGGCCCGCCTGCGCGGCCCACCGGTCGGCGGCCCAGTCCCCCGCGCCCACGGCCCACGTGGTTTGCATCGACCGGGTGGTGGCGGCCCTGGCTCGGGCCGTCGCGGCCGGGGCCGATCGCTTCGGGCGGGAGCGGGCCGAGCGGCGCTACCGCGACCTCTTCCAGAACCTCCCCATCGGGGTCTTCCAGCGCGCATCCGACGGCGCCTTCCTCGACGCCAACGCGGCCATGGCCGAGATCCTGGGGCTCCCGAGCCGGGAGGCCCTCCTCGAACGCCGGGTCCAGGACTTCTACCTCGATCCGGCCGACCGGGACCGGTTCGAGGCGGATCTGGCCCGGGACGGCGTGGTGATGGACCGGAAACTCCGGCTCCGCCGGGCCGACGGCCGGCCCACCTGGGTCCTGGTGACCGCCCGGGCCGTGCGGGACGAGGCCGGCCGGCTCCTCTACGTCGAGGGCGCCACCCGGTCGATCGACGCCCGGGTCGAGGCCGAGGCGGCCCGGGACAAGAGCGAGGCCCGGTACCGGGCGCTGGCCGAGGCCACCCGGGAGGCCCTCCTCATCCACGACGGCGAGCGGATGTTCGACGCCAACCGGGCCGCCGAGGCCCTCTTCGGCCTCAGCCGCGAGGCCCTCCTCGCCACCCGGCCGCTGGACCTCGTCCACCCCGACGACCGGGAGACCGTGGCCGCCCGGATCCGGGCCGGGTTCCGGGGCGAGTACGAGGTCCGGGGGATCCGATCCGACGGCAGCGCGTTCTGGGCGAGCCTGCGGGTGGACCCGGTGGAGTGGGAGGGCCGGCCGGCCCGGATGGCCCTCGTACAGGACGTGACCCCCTACCGGGAGGCCGCCGAGGCGGCCCGGGCCGCCGAGCGGCGGCTATCGAACCTCATGGAGGCCTTGCCCGTGGGGCTCGTGCTCCTCGACTCGGCAGGCGGGGTGCTCGCCGCCAACGGCGCCGGCCGGGGGCTCCTGGCCGCCCTGGGGGCCGACCCCGGCCGCCGGGTCGGCGCCCTGGCCGGCCGGCCCCTGGTGGACCTCCTCACCCCCGGCGGGGAGGAGACCGAGCTCCGCACCCCCGAGGGCGACCGGCGGGTCATGGTGTCGTCCCACCCCATCGAGAGCTCGTCCCAGGGGGTGCTCTGGGCCCTGGTGCTCCGGGACGTGACCGAGGAGTGGCTCCTGAGGGAGCAGGCGGCCCAGCAGGACCGGCTCGCCTCGGTGGGCCAGCTCGCCGCTGGCATCGCCCACGACTTCAACAACCTGCTCCTGGCCATCACCGGCTACGCCGAGCTCGCCCGCCTCGACCCCGGGGTGTCGCCCAAGGTCCAAAAGCGCCTGGAAGATCTGGTAAGCGCCGCGTTCCGGGCGGCCGAACTGGTGCGCCAGATGCTCGACTTCAGCCGGGGCACCGGCGGGGAGCGGGCCCCCCTCAATCTCGTGCCGGTGGTCAAGGAAACGGCCAAGATGCTCGCCCGGACGTTCCCCGACGAGATCCGGGTGGAGGCCCGGGTCGAGGCGGCCGAGGCCGTGGTGGTGGGCTCGGCCCTGGAGATCGAGCAGGTCCTCATGAACCTGGCCCTGAACGCCCGGGACGCCATGCCCGAGGGCGGCACCCTGACCCTGGGGCTCCGCACCCGGCGGGCCGGGCGCGGCCCGGGGTGGGCCGAGGTCGAGGTGGCCGACACCGGCACCGGCATCCCCGAGGAGATCCGGGCCAAGGTGTTCGACCCGTTCTTCACCACGAAGCCCCCGGGGAAGGGCACGGGCCTGGGGCTCCACCAGGTGGCGTGCATCGTGGACCGGCACGGCGGCCTGGTGGAGCTCGAGAGCGAGCCCGGCCGGGGCACCACGGTGCGGGTGCTCCTGCCGCTCCGGCCCCCCCGGGACACGGGCGAGCGGCCGAAGGGGCCGGACCTCCTGCCCCGGGGCCACGGGGAGCGGGTGCTCGTGGTGGACGACGACCCGGCCGTGAGGGAGATCACCGCGGCCCTGGTGGAGAGCCTGGGGTACGAAACCGAGCTCGCGGCCGACGGGGCCGAGGCCCTGGAGCGGGTGGGGGCCGGCGGGGTGGACCTGGTGCTCAGCGACGTCTCCATGCCCCGGATGAACGGCCCGGCCCTCGTGGCCGCCCTGGGGGAGCGCGGGCTCCGGGTGCCGGTGGTGTTCCTGAGCGGCTACGACGCCCCCGAGACCCTGGACCCCGGCATCCCCTACCTCCGGAAGCCCCCGACCCGGCTCGCCCTGGCCCGCACCCTGGCCCGGGCGCTCCGGGGCGAGGCCCCGCTTTCAAACCCTGGATCGGAAGGAAGCGGGGCGGTATAGTTCGGCGATCACGGCTCG
>NZ_BAAHXI010000052.1:0-29681 GCF_054656955.1 Deferrisoma palaeochoriense | reverse complement strand
GGCCCCCAGCCCCACCCCGTGGGAAAACCATGGGATTTCGAGAACGCCTCACTAGAGCACCCGAACCCGGGCGATCTCCCGGCCCCCGACGTCCAGGGTGTGCACCGCGCAGGCGATGCACGGGTCGAAGCTGTGGATGGCCCGCAGCACCTCCAGGGGCCGCTCGGGGTCGGCCACCGGGAGCCCCACCAGCGACGCCTCGTAGGGCCCCGAGCGGCCCTGGGCGTCCCGGGGCGAGGCGTTCCAGGTGCTCGGCACCACGGCCTGGTACCGGCCGATCCGGCCGTCCTCGATCACGATCCAGTGGGACAGCATGCCCCGGGGCGCCTCGTGGAACCCCACGCCCCGGAACTCGCCCTTCGCCGGGATCTCGGCCGGCCGCGCGTACTCCCGGTCGCCCGCGGCCAGGTTGGCCTCGAGCCGGTCCAGGAACTCCACCGACAGGTCGGCCATCAGGGCGGCCCGGAGCCCCCGGGCCACCATGCGGCCCATCACCGAGTGCAGGTCGTCGGGCCCGATGCCGAGCGCCTCGCAGGCCCCGTCCACCAGGGACCGGACCCGAGCGTTCCCGTCGGCATAGGCCGCGAGCATCTGGGCCACGGGCCCCACCTCGACGGGGACCCCCTCGAACCGGGGAGCCTTGCACCAGGTGTATTTGCCTCCGGGGTCGTAGTCGGCCGGCACGGGCTCGGTCGCGCCCTCCCAGGGGTGGCGGGGCGCCGGGTCGGCGTACCAGCTGTGCTCGGCCGACTCGGCGATGCCCCGCACCAGCCGCCCGTCGTCGTGGCGGCGGATCGGCTGCCACGAGGCCAGACCGCCCCTGGGGAAGAACCCGCCCGGCAGGAGGAACGCACCCCCCGTTTCGTCCACCGGAAACTCCGGCACCGCGAGCAGCGCGTCGACCCCCCGGCCCACCCGGAACCACTCGGGGTAGGCCCGGGCGATGGCGAGGAGGTCGGGCAGATACACCCGCCGGACGAAGTCCCGGGTTTCCTCGACGAGGCTTCGCACGAGGGCGAGCCGCTCCAGGTTCAGGGCCGCCATGCCGTCCGGGTCCACGGCCGTGGCCACCCCGCCCACGCACAGGTTCTGGATGTGGGGGTTCTTCCCCCCCAGCACGGCCACGGCCTGGGCCCCCTTGCGCTGCACCTCCAGGGCCTGGAGGTAGTGGGCCGCGGCCATCAGGTTCGCCTCGGGGGAAAGCCGCATCTCCGGGTGACCCCAGTACCCGTTCTGGAACGGCCCCAGCCGGCCCGACCCCGCGAACCGCCGCAGGCGCTCCCGGACCTCCCGGAACGCGGCGGCCGAGTTCCCCGGCCAGTCGGACACGGTCTCGGCCAGGCGCGCCGCGGCCCGGGGGTCGGCCCCGAGGGCCGAGACCACGTCCACCCAGTCCAGGGCCGAGAGGTGGTAGAAGTGCACGATGTGGTCCTGGACGGCGTGCTGGGCGATCATGAGGTTCCGGATCCACTGGGCGTTCACGGGCACCGCGGTCCCGAGGGCCGACTCCACCGCCCGGATCGAGGCGATGGCGTGCACCGTGGTGCACACCCCGCAGAACCGTTGGGTGATGACCCAGGCGTCCCGGGGGTCCCGGCCCCGGAGGATCGTCTCGATGCCCCGCCACATCTGGGACGAGGCCCAGGCGTCGGTCACCCGGCCGGCGTCCACCTCCACGTCGATCCGCAGGTGGCCCTCGATCCGGGTGACCGGGTCGATGGTGATGCGTCGCGTCATGCCGCTCTCCTTTCGAGCACGGGCTCCACGGCCGCCGGGCCGCGGTGCACCGGAAGAACCGGGAATCGCTTGACGAAGAAGAGGTACCCCGCGAGTTCCAGGGCCACGATGCCCACCGTGATCCACACCTCGGCGAGGGACGGGAAGTACCGCCACCCGCCCCCCGGGTCGAACCCCACGAGGTACACGTCCATGCGGTAGAGCCCCCCGCCGAGCAGAAGGGACGCCGCCGTCACGAAGAGCCACCGGGGGGAGCGCCGGACCCGCCCGGCCAGGAGCGCCGCCGCCGGCAGGGCGGTCAGGGCGAGTTCGGCCGCGACCCATCCCGCCATGTTCCAGCCGGCGCCGGCCCAAGGGGCGCGCCAGGCGAGATCCGCGGCCCGGATCAGGGTCCAGGCCCACGCCGCGCCGGCCGCGATGCGGCCCAGGCCGGCCAGGGGTTCGGTTTCGTAGGGCCGGCCGAAGGCGTAGGACGAGGTGACCGACTCGAACACCACCACGGCGTAGCCCATGAGGACCGCGTTCACCAGGAACAGGAGGGGCAGGAGCGGGGTGTGCCAGAAGGGGTGGAGCTTGGTCCCGGCGATCAGAAAGAGCGACCCCAGGCTCGACTGGTGCATGGTGGGGAGCGTCATGCCGAGCACGATCACCGGAAGGAGCACCCGCTCGAGCGCCGGGCCCAGCCGGCGCAGTCGCCGGCCCCAGGCCGTGTCGGGCGCCCCCTCGCACACCGCCGGCAGGAACTCCACCCCGAGCACGACGCAGTAGCTCATGACGCACAGGGCGATCTCCAGGAGCACCGAGTTCGGGTTGGGGTGGAGGAACAGGTTCGGCAGGTTCCAGTACCGCCCCAGGTCGACGAGCACCGAGAACCCGGCGAGCCCGTACCCGAACAGCCCGGTCAGGAGGGCCGAGCGCATGAGGCCGTGGTAGCGAAACCCGTTCCCGACGTACACGGCGAAGGCCAAGGCGTACCCGCCGCAGGCCAGGGCCGTGCCCGTGGCCACGTCGTAGGCGATCCAGATCCCCAGGGGGTAGCCGTCACTCAGGTTCGAGACGGCCCCGATGCCGGCCCAGAACCGGTAGGCCACCACCGCCATGCCGCTCGCGGCCAGGGCCAAGAGCACCGCAAACGGCAGGGTCCAGACCCGCCCCCCCAGGGCCGCGTGTTCCTCAGCGTGGGCCGTCGCCATGGTCGCCTCCTTTCTTTTCGCTGCGGCGCCGGTTTCGCCGGGCCAGCCAGAACAGCCCGGCGTAGAGGGCCACGGGGGCCGCGAACCCCCGGTAGATGCC
Source organism: Deferrisoma palaeochoriense (assembly GCF_054656955.1). Classification (NCBI taxonomy): domain Bacteria; kingdom Pseudomonadati; phylum Thermodesulfobacteriota; class Deferrisomatia; order Deferrisomatales; family Deferrisomataceae; genus Deferrisoma; species Deferrisoma palaeochoriense. The sequence goes on along the minus strand of NZ_BAAHXI010000052.1, from coordinate 26,651 downwards.
GTGCTGGATGGTTTCCGAAAGGGCCGCGTAGGACCGGTCCGGAAGGGTCGGGAACCCGAGGCGCTCGAACGGCACCGCCGAGAGCACCAGGGCCCGGGTTCCCCCCACCTCGGTTTCCCCGTAGATCCGGGGCCGGTACCGGCCGGGCTCGTCCGCGATCCGGCGGCGGGCCTCGGCCAGGAGCCCGGGGCGGGCGCCGAAGGTGACGGCGCCGGCCGGGCAGGCCGTCGCGCAGGCCGGCCGGCCGTCGCGCGCGAGGGCGGTGCTGAAACACAGGTCGCACTTCACGATCCGGGGGGTGGCCGAGCCCCACTGGAACCGCGGCACGTTGAAGGGGCAGGCCACCATGCAGTAGCGGCACCCGATGCACCGCTCGGGGTGGTGGACCACGGCCCCGGAGGCCGTGCGCTCCATGGCCGAGACCGGGCAGGCCGAGGCGCAGGCCGGCTTTTCGCAGTGCATGCACTGGCGCTTGACGAACGACCGGCCCTCGGGTCCCTGGTAGAGCTGGATCACGGTGCGCGTGGACCCGCTCAGGTCCGAGGGCGCGTCCCACAGGCCGGCCTCGTCGAAGGCGGCCCGTTCGGCCGGCATGTCGTTGGCCCGCTTGCAGGCGGCCACGCAGGCCTTGCACCCCACGCACCGGGTGGCGTCGTAGAGAAGGCCCACCCCCTCGCCGGACACCGGCGCGGCGGAGGCCCGGGCACGGGGGGGCCGAAGGCCGGCCGCGACCCCGGCGGCGCACAGGGCCTTGAGAACCCGCCGCCTACCCCCGGGCATCGCCGTCCTCCCCGTCGGGCAGCTTCCGGGCCGCCACGGCCCCGGCCCCCAGGGCCGCGCCGGCCAGGGCCCCCAACACCCCCACCGCGGCGGGCTCCGGGCCGGTGCCGCGGTCGCCCGAGGGCACCGGGGGGTAGGTATCGGGGGGCGTGGCCGCGTGGATCGGAACCCGGTCGCCGATCCCGTGGCCGAAGCCCCCGGGTTCGGCGCACCCCACACACGGATGCCCCACCCCCACGGGCCACAGCCCCAGGTCGTTGAACCCTTGGACCGAGCAGTTGGCGTGGGTGATGGGCCCCTTGCAGCCCAGCTGGTACAGGCACCACCCCTTGCGGTGCCCCTCGTCGCCGAAGGCCCGGGCGAACCGGCCGGCGTCGAAATGGGGCCGCCGCTCGCAGTGCTCGTGGATCAAGCGGTCGTAGGCGAACCGGGGCCGGCCCCGGTCGTCCCGGTCCGGGAGCCTGCCGAAGGTGAGGTAGTAGAGGATCACGCTGAGCAGGTTGTAGGGGCTCGGGGGGCAGCCCGGCAGGTTCACCACGGCCGCATCGGGGAGCACCTCGGCCACCCCCGCCGCGCCCGTGGGGTTGGGCGGCAGGGCCGGGATCCCCCCGAAGGAGGCGCAGGTGCCCACGGCCACGACCGCGGCGGCCCCTTCGGCCGCCTCCCGGAGGCTCTCCAGGGCCGTCTTCCCGCCCACCCGGCAGAACCGCCCCGCGTCCCGGGTCGGGATGGCCCCCTCCACCACCAGGAGGTACCGGCCCCGGTCGGCCTCGAGGGTGTGCCGCAGGGCCTCCTCGGCCTGTTGGCCGGCCGCCGCCATGAGGGTTTCGTGGTAGTCGAGGCTCACCACCTCGAGGAGCAGGCTCGCCACGTCGGGGTGGCTGGCCCGCAGGAGGGCCTCGGAGCATCCCGTGCACTCCTGGAAGTGGAGCCACACCACGGGGGGCCTGTCGGGGGCAGCGGCCGCCTCGGCCACCCGCGGAACCACGGACGGCGGCAGGCCCAGGGCGGCGGCGGCCCAGGCGCACGCCCTCAGAAACCCCCGACGGGAACACCCGCCGGGGCCACAAGCCGGGTCGTTTGCCATGCGTTCCCTCCTTCTTGGATGGGGGGCGCCCCTCGCGCCCCACGTTCGCCGGCCCCCCCCGCCGCGCGCCGCCGCTCCCGAGCAAGGCCCGTGCCAGCCGCCAAACCGAAGTCGACACAAGACCTTGTGCGCACAATCTCCTCTGACCCGCCGGATCGACCGGGTCAATCCGACCCTATTTGTTTCCTTTTGACCCATTTCGGGGCGATCGGGTACCCTTCCGGCCCGGAGGTGCCCCATGGAACCGAACCGACTTCTGCTGGTGGACGACGACCGGGTGCTCGCCCGCACCCTGGCCCGGTCCCTGGCCCTGGCGGGCTACGAGGTGGAAACCGCCTCCACGGCCGAGGCGGCCCGGAGGGCCTTCCATGCCGACCCGGAGGCCCTGGATCTCGCCCTCCTGGACCTTCGGCTCCCGGACGGCGACGGCCTGGAGCTCCTGGAGGAGTTCCGCCAGGCTCGGCCCGACCTTCCCTGCCTGGTGCTCACGGCCTACGGCTCGGTGCAGACCGCGGTGGAGGCCATGCGGCGGGGGGCCGTGGACTTCCTGATGAAGCCGTTCCCTAGGGAGAAGCTCCTGGCCTCGGTGGAGCGGGCGCTGGAGCGCCGGCGGCTCCTCGATGAAAACGAGCGGCTCCGCCGCCAACTGCGCCAGACCCGCAAGTCCGGGACCATCGCCACCCAGAGCCCGGCGTTCGCCGCGGTGCTCGAGATGGTGCGCCGGGCCGCCCCCACCGACGCCACCGTGCTCATCACCGGGGAGACCGGGGTCGGCAAAGAACGGCTCGCCGCCCTGGTCCACGAGTGGAGCCGACGCCGGGACGCCCCGTTCCTCACCGTAAACTGCGCCGCCCTGGCCGAATCGCTCCTCGACAGCCAACTCTTCGGGCACGTGCGCGGCGCGTTCACCGGCGCCGACGAGGACCGGCGGGGGCTCTTCGAGGAGGCCGACGGCGGCACGCTGTTTCTCGACGAGGTGGGCGACGTGAGCCCCGCGCTCCAGGCCAAGCTCCTGCGGGTGCTCCAGGAGGGGGAGTGCCTCCCGGTGGGGGCCACCCGGCCCCGCAAGGTGGATGTGCGCATCGTGGCGGCCACGAACCGGGACCTGGCGACCGACGTGCGGGCCGGGCGGTTCCGGGAGGACCTCTACTACCGCCTGCACGTGTTCACGGTGCGGGTGCCGCCCCTGCGGGAGCGCCTCGAGGACCTGCCGGCCCTGGTCCAGGCCTTCGTGGAGGAGGCGAACCGAAAGACCGGCCGGGCCGTGCGGGGGCTTTCGGCCGCCGCCCTCGAGGCCTGCCGGGCCTACCCCTGGCCCGGCAACGTGCGAGAACTCAAAAACGTGGTGGAGCGGGCCGTGATCCTGTGCCCCGGCGAGTGGATCGGCCCCGACCTCCTCGCCTTGGGCGAGGCGGCCGGGCCGACGGCCGAGGGCGAGATCCGGTGGCCCGGGCGGAATCTGACTTTGCGGGAGGTGGAGGCGGCCTACATCGCCGAGGTGTTGCGCCGCACCCGGTGGGGCAAATCGGCGGCGGCCCGGATCCTGGGGATCAGCCGCAAGACCCTCGACCGGAAGATCCGGGAGTACGGGCTCACCCCCGGGGAGGGGCCGGCATGATCCCGCGCCGGGGGTTCCACCGCCGGGTCGTCCTGGCCTTCGGGGCGCTGGGGCTCCTGTCGCTCGTGATCTCGGCCGGGGTGGCCGCGTGGGTGGTGCGGGGGGTGCTGGTGGGCCAGGTCCAGGAGCAGATGGCCGGCCACCTCCGGGCCGCCCGGGAGATCTACGACGCCCGCCTCGAGCGGCTCCTCGACGGGGTCCGGTTCGCGGCCGGCCTGCCCGGGGTCCGCCGGGCTTTGGTGGCGGGGGACGCCCCGGACCTCACCGCCGAACTCCAGGCGGCCAGGGTCCGGCTGGGGGAGGACGTGCTGTCGGCGGCCGGCCCCGGGGGCCTGGCGCTCGCCCGGGCCCGGAACCCGAGCCGCGCCGGCGACCCGGTCACCGCCCTGCCCCCCGTGCGCCGGGCCCTTTTGGGGGAGGCCACGGTGAGCACCGAGGCGGTGCCGTTGTCCCTCCTCGAACGGGAGGCCCCCGACCTGGCCCGGGCCGCCCGCCTGGACGTGGTTCCCACCCCCCGGGCCGCCCCGGGCGGGCCCTCGCGCCTCGACGGGGCCCTGGTGGCGGTGGCGGCGGCGCCGGTGTCCGACGAGCGGGGACGGATCCGGGGGTGCGTGTACGCCCTGGACGTCCTGAGCGCCGACCCCGGGCTCGTGGACCGGATCCGCCGGGTGGTGTTCGGCGAGGCGAGCCCCGGCACGGCCACCCTCTTCCTGCGGGACGTCCGGGTGGCCACCAACGTGCCGGCCCCCGGAGGCGGCCGGGCCGTGGGCACCCGGGCCAGCGCCGAGGTGGCCCGGCAGGTGCTCGGCCGAGGGGAGCCGTGGATCGACCGGGCCTTCGTGGTGGACCGATGGTACCTTTCGGCCTACGCGCCCCTGCGCTCGGCGGCGGGCGAGCCGGTGGGCATCCTCTACGTGGGGCTCCCGGAGGGTCCCTACCGGGCGCTCCTCTGGAAAACCCTGGCGGGGGTGGCGGCGCTCCACGGCGTCGGGCTCGTGCCCGTGCTCCTGGTGGCGGCGGCGCTCGCCGGCTCGGTGGTCAAGCCCGTGCGCCTGCTCGCCCGGGCGGCCCGCGACGTGGCCGGGGGCCGGCTGGAGGCCGAGATCCCCGTTCGCGGCGACGACGAACTGGCCGAACTCGCCCGGGAGTTCCGGGCCATGATCCAGGCCCTCAAGGAACGGGACCGGGAGATCGAAACCCTCAACCGCGATCTCGAGCGAAAGGTCCGGGAGCGAAGCGCCGAACTCGAGCGCCGCAACGAGGACCTCCTCCGGGCCCGGGCGGAACTCCTCGCCCTCATGGAGCGCCAGCGCGAGACGAACGAGGAGCTCGAGGCGTCGCTCCGGCGGCTCCGGGAGACCCAGGACGAGCTGGTGCGCTCGGGCAAGCTCGCCGCCCTCGGGGCCCTGGCCGCCGGCGTGGCCCACGAGATCAACAACCCTTTGGCGGCGATCCAGGCCAACACCGAACTGCTGCTCCTTCGCGCCGAGGCCGACCCCGAGGTCGCCGAGGAGGCCCAGGCGATCGCCGAGCAGGTGGAGCGGATCCAAAAGATCGTGGCGAGCCTCCTCACCTTCGCCCGGCCCCGGGCCGAGACCGGCCGCGAGGCCGTGGACCTCCACCGGCTGGTGGTGGAGACCCTGGAACTGGCCGCCCCCCAGGCCCGGAAGAACCGGGTGGCCGTGGAAACCCGGGCCGACCCGGACCTCCCGGCCGCCTGGGGCGATCCCGACAAGCTCCGGCAGGTGCTCACGAACCTGGTGGTGAACGCCCTCGACCACTCCCCCCGGGGCGGCACCGTGCGCATCGCGACGGGCCGGGGCGACGACGGCGCCACCGTGTGGGTACGGGTGGAGGACGAGGGGCCGGGGGTTCCCGCGGCCGAGCGGGACCGCATCTGGAACCCCTTCTACACCACCCGGTCGGAGGGCACGGGGCTGGGGCTCAGCATCGCCCACGCCATCGTGGAGGACCACGGCGGCCGGATCGTGCTCGACTCGGCCCCGGGCCGCGGCGCCGCCTTCACCGTGATCCTGCCCCGGGCGGCCTAGGGAAGCCGGCGGCAGAACCCCCGTTGTGGCCGCCGGGAAGGGCCTCCCGGCAACCGACCCGAGGGTTGACAGGCCCTGCCCCGGATGGCAACCTGACCGCGCCCGTTCCAGATCCAAACGTTTTTTGTCATGGAACCGTTGCCGGCACCCAGATGGGGGAAAGGAGGATGGCGATGAAACGATGGGGAACGAGACTGGCAGCCTTGGCGGCCGGAACCGGCTTTCTGTTGGCCGCGGGGTGCGCGGGCACCCAGGTCAAGGAGGGCCCGGTCCCCTGCGCCTCCGGAGCGATCGAGAAGCAGATCGCCCCGGAGGCGAGCCTGGAGGACCTGGCCTGCATGATCAAGCCCTACAAGGGAACGCCGTCGCTTCACTTCCAGGTGAAGATCAAGAACGTCTCCCCGGCGCCCCACCGGTACCGGGTGAACCTGTTCCTGGACGACGGCAAGGCCGTTGGCGGACTGATTCCCCGCAAGGGGAAACCGCCGGTGCTGAAACCCGGCGAAGAGGCGAGTTTCACCTACCCGGTCAAGGGGCTCACCCGGATTCCGGGTGAACTCACGGTTCTCGTCAAAACGATAGCGGACTAACCCCGTTTCGGAGAGCAGGAGGGACTTCCATGCGCAAGCGAACCGCCTTGTTGGCACTCGTCGCTGCCGCCCTCGTGGCCGGACCGGCCGCGGCCAAGACCACGTTCATCTCCATCGGCACCGGCGGCACCGGAGGGGTGTACTACCCCTACGGCGGCGGCCTGGCCGAGATCTGGTCGAAGTACGTGCCCGGCGTCAAGGCCGTGGCCGAGGTCACGGGCGCGAGCGTCGAGAACGTGAAACTCGCCCACAAGGGCGAGACCGTGATCGGCGAGGTGATGGGCGACGTGGCCTACCAGGCCTACCACGGGGTCGGCAAGTTCAAGGGCAAACCCCAAAAGATCCTTGCAATGGCCTGCATGTACCCGAACGTGCTGCAGATCGTGACCCTCAAGGGGTCCGGAATCCAAAACGTCACCGACCTCAAAGGCAAGCGGGTGAGTATCGGCGCGCCCGGGAGCGGAACGGCGTTCATGGCGGAGCTCGTTCTGAAAACCCTGGGCGTTCCGCTCGACAGCTTCAACGTGTTTCGGCTTTCGTTCAACGAGACCGCGAACGCCCTGCGGGACGGCACCATCGACGCCGGGTTCTGGGTGGTGGCTCCGGGCACGAGCTCGATCATGGATCTCGCCACCACCCACGACATCGCGATCGTTGGGTTCACCCCGGAGCAGCAGAAAAAGGTGGAGGAGGCCTTCGACTACTACTCCGCCTGGACCCTCGAGGGCGGGGTGTACCGGGGCGTGGACCAACCCGTGCCGACCTTGAGCGTGTGGAACGTGATCATCTGCCAGAAGGACCTCCCCGAGGACCTGGTGTATCAGCTCACCAAGACCCTGTTCGAGCACACGGATTACCTGGAACAGATCCATCCGTTCGCCAAGTACACGACCCCCGAAAACGCCGTGGGCAAGTCCCCGATCCCCTTGCACCCGGGCGCGATCCGTGCCATCGAGGAAAAGGGGGTGAAGGTTCCGGCGAAACTGCGTCCCTGACACCGGACCGCCATGGCACAGATTCCGGCCCGGCCGGCGCTTCGTGCGCTGGCCGGGCTCTTTGCTGCGGGCCTGTGGGCCTGGGCCGCTGGCCCTGGCGGCGTGGAACTCACCGTCGTGCCGGTGCGGGGAGGCCCGCCTTTGTGGACGGCCCTCCTTGACCCGGGCGAACGGTTCACGATCCACTATGTGCATTCGGTGGACCGAAAGCCGATTTGGGAGGTCCACGCGGTGGACGCCGGCGGCCGGATCTTCGTGGAGGACGAGCGGTTTGTCATGATCGGCGCCGGCATGGGCGACCTGCCCGGCCGGGGCCGCTGGACCGGCGCCGGGGGGCTCCAGGTCATCGAGGGGATGCACTACCCGGTAGGCCAGTTCGTGCTCCGGGTGGGAAGCCCCGGCGTGGACCACACGATCGAATGGCGGGGCACGGCCGTGAACCTCTCGGCCCGGGCGGCGGGGGAACCCGTGCGGTTCACCACCCGGCCCGTGGACCGGCTCACCCGGTGGGTGCGGGCGATCTTCCCCCCTGCCGCCGATCCCCGACGAAAGGACGAGTGACCATGGAGGCGAACACCCCCTTTACCCGTGCCGTCGCCCGCGTCGTGACCGTGCTGGCCGTGGCCCTGAGCCTGTTTCAGCTCTACACGGCGGGGCTCACGGCACTCACGGCCCTGGTCCAGCGGTCGGTGCACCTCGGGGCGATCCTGTGCCTCGTGTTCCTGACCTACCCACCCTTCCGCCGGGTGCGAAAGGACCGATTCAACCTCTGGTGGCTGCTCGACCTCGGCCTCATCGGGCTCACGCTCTACGCGGTGCTGTACCTCGACGTGAACCTCCTCGAAATCTTCGAGCGCCAGGGCGACTGGCTGCCCCAGGACGTGTGGGTCGGGGTAATCGGGGTCCTCCTGGTGCTCGAGGCCTGCCGCCGGGTGATCGGGCCCGTGATGGCCGGGATCTGCGTGGCGGCGCTCCTCTACGCCTACTTCGGGCCCTACATGCCAGACCTCATCATCCACAAGGGCTACAGCGTGGAGCGGATGGCCACCACGCTTTGGCTCACCACCGAGGGGGTGTTCGGGATCCCCATCGGGGTGGCCGCCACCTTCGTGTTCATCTTCGTGCTGTTCGGGGCGTTCCTGGAGGTGAGCGGCGGTGGGAACTTCTTTATCGACCTCGCCTACGCCCTCACGGGGCGGTTCAGCGGCGGGCCGGCCAAGACCGCCGTGATCGCCAGCGGGTTCATGGGATCGGTGTCGGGGTCGGCCGTGGGGAACGTGGTCGCCACGGGCTCGTTCACGATCCCCATGATGAAGCGGGTCGGGTTCAAGCCCCACGTGGCCGGGGCCATCGAGGCCGCAGCCAGCACCGGCGGCCAGCTCATGCCCCCCATCATGGGCGCCGGCGCGTTCCTCATGGCCGAGTTCACGAACACGAGCTACCTGGAGATCATCAAGATCGCGTTCGTGCCCGCGGTGCTCTACTACTTCACCGTGCTCCTGTTCGTGCACTTCGAGGCGAAAAAGACCGGGCTCCACGGGCAGCCCCGGGAGAACCTGCCCCGGGCGTCCAAGGTGCTGGCAGAAAACCTCCACTTCCTGATCCCGGTCGTCGTGCTCATCGTTGCGCTGCTCGCCCACGTCTCGCCCATGAAGGCCGGGTTTCTGGCCGTGGTGAGCGTGTGGCTCGCGAGCCTCGCCCGGGCCAAGAGCCGCATGGGCCTCCGGAAGCTCCTGGAGGCCCTGGAAAAGGGCGCCCGGGGCGCCATCGTGGTGTCGGTGGCCTGCGCCGCGGCCGGCATCATCGTGGGGGTGGTGTCGCTCACCGGGATTGGGCTCAAGTTCAGCGGCCTGGTGCTCGAACTCTCCTTCGGCCACGAGATCTTGGCGATCCTCCTGATCGGTCTCGCCTCGCTGGTGCTCGGCATGGGCCTCCCGGTCACGGCGTCGTACATCGTGCTCGTGATCCTGGCCGGGCCGGCGCTGGTGGACATGGGGGTACCCCTTCTCGTCGCTCACATGATCGTCTTCTGGTACTCCCAGGACGCCAACGTGACCCCGCCGGTGAGCCTTGCGAGTTTCGCGGGGGCCGGGATCGCCGGCGCCCCGCCCATGAAGACCGCCTTCGTGTCGTGGAAGCTCGCCAAGGGGCTTTACATCATCCCCATTGTCATGGCCTACCGGCCGCTTCTCTTGAACGGCCCGGCCTTCGAGGTGGCCGCCACGATGGTCGCGACCACGGTGGGCCTCATGGCCTTCGCGGCGGCCCTGGATCGGTACTTCCTGCGCGACGCCACCTGGCTCGAAACCCTGCTCTTTGCGGCCGCGGCCCTGGGCTGCTTCTGGCCCAGCCTCTGGACCGACGCCGCCGGGTACCTCCTGTTTCTCGCGGCGCTGGGGAGCCAGATCGCCCGGGGCCGGAGGCAGCCCGCCCCCCACCCCGCCTGACCGGGCCGCTTCCCAGACCGCAGACCGTAGACCGGAGACCGACGCACCGATGGACGGCTTTCGCTTCACCCTTCCCTACCGCCCCCGGATCCAGGACATCAACTACGGCGGCCACGTGTCGTACGCGGCGGTGCTCTACTACTTCCAGGACGCCCGGATCGCCTACCTGGCGAACCTGGGGCCCTTCTCCGAGATGGACGTGGGCGATGGGTGCGCCATCATCATCCCCGAGGTCCGCGCGCGGTACCGGGCCGAGATGTTCCTGGGGGACGAACTCGAGATCGGGGTGCGGGTGACCGAACTTCGCCGCTCGGGCCTGCGGATGGAGTACCGGATCGAGCGCGCCGGAACGGTGACGGCCGAGGGCGAAACCCCGCTCGTGATCTTCCACTACCCCACCCGGCAGGTGCGCCGGGTGCCCGAGGCGTTGCGGGTGGCCGTGGCCTCGTTCGAGGGACTGGCGATTCCCGCCTAACGTTCGAAGGTCACGCACGGCCCTCTGGGGAATCCGGGATCGCCCCGGCACGAAAACCCACGAACGAGTACGCCGCGCGGGAGGGGCGATTTCGTCCGCGAGAGGGCGCCTCCCACCTGCGAAGGGGTGAGCACCTCGTCAGGGTTTCCCCTGTTGGCTTCCCTCCCGAAGGAAAAGCCAGTGCCGGTATGCCTCCAACGAGAGGATCACCAACCCTCCCACCAGCAGGGCCCAGTAGTGGTCGCGAAGGGTTCCCGCAGCCCCGTAGAAGAGAAAGAACCCTGCCAGATACCCGAGGTGCTGGAAGCCCGTTCCAGGTCGGTCGGGGTGGGCCATTCGGGTTAGACTCAGTACCATGGCAGAGAAGGCGTACAACACGAACACCGCGTCGATCCACGCCACGGGAGGCGGCGGACCGAGGGTCTCGAGCAACCCGCGCACCCGCTCGGGAACCCCGGAGCATCCGCGCCTCACCCATAGACACAGAGCGACAAAGAGGACCATGGGCCAGAACCCCCACTCCGGCCTGTCGCTCCCCACCAGCCCGGGAAGCCAGCCCCGAGGGGCTCCCCCTTGCCGCTTTGATCCCCGGCGTCCCTTCGTCATGTCCCGGCGCTCCGTCGGTCACTCCAACCGTTGAACCTATGCCCCGGCGCGGGTGGGGCGGCCCGGCGGGCCGAGGGGCCCGCCGAACCCAGACCGAATCCTCCCTACCCGCCTGGCCCCCCACCTTTCCCCCGGGGCTCCAACAAGCGCAAGGCCTCGGAGAGCACCTCCAACTCCCCGCCCGAAAGGTCGGCCCGACCCCGCAACCGGAGGACGGCCTGCGCTTGCACCGCCAATCGTTGGACCGGAGCGATCACGGTGAGGAGGAGGAGGGCGGCCACCCCCGCCGCGCACAACACCGTGACCATCACGGCAAACCCGATGAGGCGGTGCCTCAGGGTGGCGAGCTGTTCCTGGAGGGCCGCCGTGGAAAGCCCGATATCCAGGGTGCCCAACACGTTCTGGTCGGGCGGGTGGCGGTGACACGCCCCATTCCAGCAACCGGGTTCGTTGTAGATGGGAACGGTGATGGCCAGCACCGGCTCCCCCTGCCGATTCACATACTCCCGAGCCTGCTCCATCGGGCCGACCCGCTCGAGCGGCACGTCCGAGGCGTGGCACATCGCGCACCCGTCCGAGGACTTGTCCACGATGCCCCCCACCTCGGACGTCCGATTCGAGAACACAATGACCCCCTTCTTGTTGAAGATTTTGAGGTGGTCGACGGTTTGCTCCTCCCCGACGTTCGCCACGATGTTCTGAAGCGACTCCCGGTCGTCCTTGAGCATGGCGTCCTTCGCGGACCTGACGATCAACTGGGCCGTTTCGGTCGCGTGCAGAACGTACCCCTTCATCAGATCCGCCCGGATTCCAGAGTACAGCAACAGGGAGCACACCGCGACCAACCCCCCCACGGCAACCACAATGGGAATCAACGCCCGCAAGGACATCGTGCGTGCCATGAGATCACCTCGCTTTCCCGTTGCCCCGACGGGCTACGCAGCCTCCGTAGCGTCGTGGGCCGGGTGTTCCTCCCACCCGGTCCACATCGCCTCGATATGGGCAAACGGCGTGTGCCCCATCGTGGCGAGATACACGTGGACGAGCACGAAGGCAAAAAACATGCAGGCCAAAAGCCAATGGCACTCCACCAAGAATCGCAACCCACCCACCGAGGTCACCCAGGCCCGCAGGGGGGCCACATTCAGGAGCAGAAGGCCGCTCACAATGACCAGCGGCGTGAGGATGAACATGACCACGAGATAGGCACATTTTTGCAAGGGGTTAAACTTATCGCCAGGTGCCGGGCGGTGGGGGTTGGGGGCAGTGCCCCGGAAGTAATGATAAAAGTAGTACGCCGCCTGCCGCGGCAGCCCCCACAGGAGTTCCCCCTTCGTCGGCACGTACAGCCGCACCAACCGGCGGGCGACCACGGCGTAGTAGACAAACCAAATGGTGTAGGAGAGGGCCACGACCACCCCGGCGGCGTTGTGGAGTCGGACCACGGCCCGATAGTCACCGAACACGCGAACGATGTCGGGAAACCGGATCTCGGCCCCGGTAACGCACAGCACGAGGATTCCGAAGGCGTTCAGCCAGTGCCACACCCGAACGGGCGTGGGGGTCAGGTACACGCGATGCTTGGAGTTCATGATCAGCCCTCCTCCCTTTTGCGGCGGCCGCGGGTAACGAGACGAAGCGACCCGTGGGCCAGCACGAACGCGCCCCCCGCCGCAACGATAAAAAGGCCCAGCCGGGTGAGAACCGGCGATCGGGTCACCCCGGCCATGTGGAAATCCGGGCTCCCGTAAATCGCCTCGAGGATGGCACCGGGCTCGATCGGCAGCCGAACGAAGCCGTCTCTCTCGGGCAGAACCAGAGCGCTCTTCTGGGCCGCGTCCCGCCCCTTAACGTGGCAGAACGTACAGTCCCACCGATCGTCGAGGATATCGAACCGGTGACTCGCCCGTTCCGGAGTGAGCATGGCCCACAACGCCAACCCGGCCTTCCGGCACCGGCGGTTGAACTCCACAAGTTCACGGACCGAAACAACACCGTCTCCGTCCCGGTCAACGGCCTGACTCGGCCCGAGGTTTCCCGTTACCAATGCGACCTCGGGCGCCTCCACCAGCCGCTTCCATTCCCCGGGTTCCAAGGAAACCCGCCCCCTCCGGACCACATAGAAGCTGATGGTGTAAGCCCGGGACCCGGTGTGGCAGGTGATGCACGGGACTCGCACGAGGTGTAGTTCGGCCTGGGCCAACCAGGGCGAATGGGTGCCGAGCACACCGTCGAGATCGTGACACTCCCGGCAGGCGTCGTTCATCTCCATGGCCAGCGTCCCCGCAAGCGACGTCACCCGGTGCGGGTCGTGGCAATCGGTGCATGCTGCGTGATCCCGGTGCACGCTTGTCTGGTATTCCCCGTCCACGTCGGCGTGGCACTCCCCGCACTGCACCCGGCCGAGCCGGATGCCGTCGTCCGGATGGTCTTCCGTGACCCCGTCGTGACACGAAGGACAGCCCACCTCCGCATGCGCAGTCCGTTCAAAGGTTTCCACATTCACGAAAAGGCGGGGATTCCCACCCTCCACGATGGTCCGATCCCCGTGGCAGTCGACACAGTCTTCCGCCTCCCACCCGAGGCCCGCCACGGGCGCCCAGCACAGCGCCAGGGCGAAAACCCACGAAGCGGTGCGACCCCGCGATGCCAGCCGAGTTGTCATAGTCTTCTCCTTTGCTCTCGCCGAAACGCTCGGCGTTCGAACGACCGCCGAGAAAACGAGCCGCAGATTCGATCTGGTTTCTCTTTTCCCCCAATAGGGCGTGCCCCAAGGGGCGACGCCGCGTGATCCCGGAACGAGGCAGGCCGGCGGGCGCAAGATCCGTAGTCCCACCGGCCTGTTCTCTTGCTCAACGTCCGACCGTTTCCTCCTCCGTCGCCGGGTGCTTTTCCGTGAGGCTCTGGGCGACGCCCTTGGCCGCACCGATCAGCATGAGGATGGCCGGGATGAGCTGGGCCGCCACGATCACGGCGCATACCCCGAAAAACGCCCAGACCAGAAGACCGCTTCGGTCCTCGCGGACCCCGGGGGTGGCCGCCACCGCCGTTGCCACCCAAGCCACCGGAACAAGAGCCGCTGCCGCCGTCGTTCGGATCGCCCGCCACATGGTCGCCTCCTTCCGTGCGCCCTCGGCGCACCGCTGTTGAAAAACACTTCGCAGAGTCCCTTCCCCACCGACACCAAAGGCCGAAACAAGGCTCTTCAGCCGGACCTCAACAAGACAGGGTCGAGAAGCATCCCGACCTGTTCCTCGTTACCCCTTCGCCGGGTCTCCGTATCCACCGAGGCCAGCGCGCACCGTACCGCCTGCCGGATCTCCGCCCCGTCGTCGGCTTCCAACGGCTTGGCCAGCATGTAGAACACCCGCTCCTGCCGGATGCGCCGCAGCGCAGGAATTCGTGTCTCCTCGGTGGCCACGATGACCCGTAAGGGGCGTTTGCACCTCTCCAAAATTCCCAACAACTCCACGACGCTCATGCCCGCCACCCGGGATCCCACAACCACCACGGGGCCCTCTCCCCTCAGAACCGCCGCAACCGCCTCCGCCGCCGAGTCGGTCGCGAACACCGAACAGCCTTCGGACCGCAACTGTGTCACCAATCGCACCCGGGCTTCCGGGTCGCCGTCCGCCACGATTACGCCTCGCATGCGGCTCTCCTTTCCGCCCCCCGGGAACGGGGGCGCCTCACCGCGTGGGACCTGCTTCCTCGCGGGGTTCGGCGATTAACCCGCGGAGCATCACGGCCACCATCAGGACGGCCGGCAGTGCCTGGGTGAGAACGACCAGCCCGCCGAAGGCCAGAAACGCCACGGTCAACCAACTCACCCCGCCTCCCCCTGCCCCGCCCCCCGCCGCGAACGCCACCGCCCACGCGCCTTCCACCACCGTTCCAACCAGCGCCCAAAGCATCCTCTTCGTGTTCATGGCATCCCTCCTTTTCCCGGCCTTCGCCGGCCCTCGCTTTCCGACCGCGTTCGCCCCCGGAGAGTGCACGGTATGTGCCAACTCGCACAGCATCCATCCGCCGCGTCCGATATTTCCTTAATTAGCTGTTATGACTCATTATTTTATCCAACCCCCCGAATCTTTCGGACGCGGGCGCCTCCAGGCTGTACAGGTTTGGTATACACCGCCCCACCCGGCTCCGATCCGTCCGGTCCGTTTGGGAACCGAGAAAGGTTTGTGTTTCCAAGATGTTCGGATGCAACGCCTCGCCCGGACCGCGTGAATACCGAGGTTATCTCTCGGCAATTCATTCACGCGGAATTCACATGAAAACCTTGACACCCCCCTGGACGCGCGCTTTATTGGCTCAAGATTGTGCAACACAGAACAAGCTGCCGGGCTTTCCGTTGCGATTTTTTTGCTTCAAGAGGGGAGGAGGACCCATGGCGTACCGGATCCTTGTCGTCGACGACGAGCCCATTGTTCGGAGAAGCCTTCGCAAAGTGTTCAGGGGGCCGGCGTACGAGGTGGAGGTTGCCGCCTCCGGGGCCGAGGCACTGCAACGCGTGCAGGAGGTCCCCTTCGATGTGGTCCTAACCGACCTAAAGATGCCCGGGATGAGCGGTTTGGAGGTGCTTAAGGCGATTCGCATCCTCCAGCCGCGGGCCCGCGTGATTGTGATCACCGGGTACGCCACGGTGGAGACCGCGGTCGAGGCGATGAAGGAGGGAGCGCTCGATTACCTGGCCAAACCCTTCACCCCGGAAGCGATCCGGGAAAAGGTTCGGGCCGCGCTAGAGTCCCCCGAGGCGGGACCCGACACCCCAGCACCCACGCTGCCTCCCGACTCCCTCGGCCACGGCCCGATCCTGGGGCGCAGCGCCGCCATGCTGGAGGTCTATCAGAGGATTGTTCAGGTGGCCGCCGCGGACGCGACCGTTTTGATCACGGGGGAAAGCGGGACGGGCAAAGAGTTGGTGGCCCGGGCGATCCACGAGGCGAGTCACCGGGCGAAGGGTCCCTTTGTGGCGGTGGATTGCACTGCCCTCGTGGAGACACTCCTCGAAAGCGAACTTTTCGGACACGTAAAGGGCTCGTTTACCGGCGCGATCCGCACCAAGGTGGGGCTCCTTAAGGTAGCCGACGGCGGCACGCTGTTTCTGGACGAGGTGTCGAACATCAGCCTCACAGTCCAGGCAAAACTCCTCCGAGCCCTTCAGGAACGCAAGATCATCCCCATCGGCGCCACCGCCCTCGTCCCCTTCGACGTCCGACTCGTGGCCGCGACAAACCAGGACCTCAACCAACTGGTCCAGCAGGGGAAGTTCCGCGAGGACCTCTATTTTCGTCTGAACGTGATCCCCATCCGTTTGCCGCCCCTGCGCGAGCGGGAAGGAGACGTGGAACTGCTCGCCCAGATCTTCGCGGAGCGCTACGCGGCGGAGCTGGGGAAAGAAATCCAAGGGTTCTATCCGGACGCCCTTGCCGCCCTCAAGGCCTACTCCTTTCCGGGGAATGTTCGAGAACTCGAAAACCTCGTGGAGCGGGCGGTCGTGCTGTGCCCGGGAGATCGGATCCGCCGGGAAGACCTGGAATTGAACGAACCGAAAAGTGCCCCTTCGGGCGACATCGGCCCGCCCCAGTCGGTGGAAGAGTTGAAGGAGGCGAAGCGAAGGGCGAGGGAACGCGCCGTGGAGGAGGTGGAGCGCGCCTTCGTTCTCGAAGCCCTGAAGCGGAACAACTGGAACGTCAGTCAAGCTGCACGGGAAACCGGGATCCTCCGACCCAACTTCCACGCCATGATGCGGAAGCTGGGGATTTCCCTTCGAGACGCCCGCGCATCGGACGCGGCCTCGCCGGAAGCGACCGGATGACTCTGACCTCCAAGCTGACGATTGGTATCAGCGCGGCAATCGTTGTCACGACGATGCCGTTCTATTACCTCAAGGTCCGATCCATTCGGCAACTGCTCATGGAAGAAGCCGTGGCAGCCGCAGACAATGTTAGCGAAACCATCGTTCGCACAACTCACTATGACATGCTGCAAGACAATAGGGAACGCGTATACCGGTTGATTCAAGAGGCTGGAAACCACAAAGAAATCCGCACGATCCGGTTGATCGACAAAGAGGGGCGCATCATCTTTTCCACCATGGCCGACGAAATCGGCTCGTACCTGGATAAATCCGCGGCCGCTTGCGACGTATGTCACTCGTCCGAAATTCCGCTCGCCGATGCCCCCCCAATGAATCGAAGTCGGGTCTTCCAAGGGCCCGACGGCATCGAAGTGATGGGCATCACAAAGGCAATTTACAACAACCCGCAGTGCTCATCGGCCGATTGTCACGTACATCCCGACGGGCAAAGGGTTTTGGGCGTCTTAGACACGGTGGTCTCATTGGACCGGGTACGGGCGCAGACAGCGGCGTACACACAGCGCCTTATCTTAACGAGCCTTGTCATGCTTTTTGCGCTCGCGGGTTCTCTCACCTTGCTCGTCCAACGACTCGTAAGCCGCAGGGTCCGCGAGATCCTCGAACACACTCGCCGGGTCGCCAACCTCGATTTCCATCACAAAATACCAGCCGGCGCCAAGGACGAAATCGGAGACCTGGCCCGCGCGTTCAACGACATGACCGAGAAACTCAGGGTCGCAAGAGAACAGATCGAATCCTGGACGCAAGAACTGGAACGACGGGTGAAGGAACGCACCGCGGAGATTCGAAACATGCAATCCCAACTGGTGCGGGCCGAGAAACTCGCCGCGCTGGGGGAGCTCGTCGCCGGAATCGCGCACGAGATCAACAATCCCCTGACGGGGATCTTGGTTATGACCTCCCTCCTCCGGGATGAACTTCGGGACAACGACCATGTGGATCCTGGGATCCGGGAGGACCTAGAGCAGATCCTGGGCGAAACCCACCGGTGCGCGCGAATCGTCAAGGGATTGCTGGACTTCTCCAGGGAGAGCGTGCCCGAGAAGCGCCCCTGCTCCCTGCCTAAACTTCTCGACCAGACATTGCGGCTTTTTGAAGGACAGGCCATTTTTCACAACGTGCGGGTCCGACGAGCGTACGCCCCGGATCTCCCGGAGGTGATGGTAGACGCAAATCAGTTGGAGCAGGTGTTTTTCAATCTGATCCTGAACGCGGCCCAGGCGATGGAGGGCGTTGGGGACCTTTTCGTGGAGGCCGTGCGAGTAAACGATTTCGTGGAGATAGCCATACACGACACCGGTGTGGGAATCCCGGAGGAAAACCTACCGAAGATTTTTGACCCCTTCTTCACCACAAAAGAGTCCGGGGGCACCGGACTGGGACTTTCGGTTTCCTACGGGATCGTCCGAAACCACGGGGGCACCATCGATGTGGAGAGCGCCGTCGGGCACGGAACCACCTTCCGCGTGCGACTCCCCCGGCCGCCGGTCGAACAGCAAGCCGCCTAATTCCCAGGTACCCGGGAGCGAAAGGAGATCACGCGGCCAGGGGATTTGCTTCGGGCCCCGCGTGAGCGCAGTATCTATTACCCCGGCGGCTAATAGACACGGCCGGGGCCATGGGGCCTGCTGGAGCACCGGGCATGGTTCCCACAGTGGCCGGAGTCGCACTCACACACGGCCAGAAGCAGGCCCCATTCCCTGGGCGGGCCCATTTGACGGCCGGAATATGGCTGACCGTTCGTCGATGGACTCTCGATCGTCCCACGGGGAATCTCCCCCACCGCCGGGAGGACGAAGGGGGCCCCCCCTTTCCTGGCTTCTCGCGGTGGACGTAGGCCTGAGGACGGGACTCGCCTTGTTTACCGTCGACGGCCGGCTGCTGTGGGCCCGCACCAGGCACTTACCCGACCGCACGAGGCTCCGCCGGGCCGTGCGGGGGTGGCTCGACGAGTTGCCCGGCCTCGCCTGGGTGGTCCTGGAGGGCGGGGGGCCCCTCCGGGATCTCTGGGAAAAGGAGGCCCGCCGCCGGGGGCTCGGGGTGCTCGTGACCCAGGCCGACCAGTGGCGGGCCGAGATGCTCTTGCCCCGCCAGCGCCGCTCCGGCGCCGAGGCCAAGCGCCACGCCCTGGCCGCGGCCCAACGCTTCGCCCGAGAGGTCGGCGCGGCACCGCCCACGCCCCTCAAACCCGACGCCGCCGAGGCCGTGCTCCTGGGCCGGTGGGCCTGGAAACGGCTGCACGCGACTAGAACACCCGACCAACACCCCGATACCTGACCACACTCGCCCATGAGCCTATCTGAGAACTGGAACCGACTCACCGTTTCGGCCCCCGCCGAGGTGCGGGAGGCCCTCGGCGCCCTCCTCGTGGACTGGGGTGCCCCCGGGACCGCGGAGGAGGGCGAGGCCCTCGTCGCCTGGTTCCCCGCCGCGGAGCGCGGACGGGTGCAGGCGCGGATCGAGCGCTACGCCCTGGATCTGGGGGCGCCGGTGGGCTGGCGGTGGGACGACGAGCCCGAGGAGGGGTGGCGGGACCGCTGGAAGGCCTTTTACAAGCCCAGCCGGGTTTCGGCCCGGCTGGGGGTGTGCCCTTCGTGGGAAACCTGGCCGCCGGAACTCGGGGCGGTGCGGGTGATCCGGCTCGACCCGGGCCGGGCCTTCGGCACCGGCACCCACGAGACGACCCGGCTGTGCCTTCGGCTCCTGGACGAGGAACTGGCGGCGAGGCCCGGGGCCGACCTGCTGGACGTGGGCTGCGGGTCGGGGATCCTCTCGATCGGGGCCCTGTTGCTGGGGGCGCGCCGCGCCGTGGCCCTGGACATCGACCCCCTGGCCGCCGAGGCGACCCGGGAGAACGCCCGGGCGAACGCCGTGGTGGAACGGCTGCGGGTGGTGTGCGGGGATCTTCGGAGCCTCCGGGGCGCCTATCCGCTCGTGGTGGCCAACATCCTCTACCAGGTGCTCCTGGGCCTCGCCCCGGAACTCGGCCGCCGGGTGGCCCCAGGGGGCACCCTGGTGTTGTCGGGCCTTCTCACCTCCGAGGCCGCCTCCGCGGCGCGGGTGTACGGGGGACAGGGACTCGAACCCGTCCGGGAGGAAACCGAGGGGGAGTGGGCCGCCCTGGTGCTCCGGCGGCCCGGCTGAGCCCGCCCCCGCGCCCTACCCGGCCGCCGCCTCCACCGGAGGGACGACAACCGGCTCCAGGTCGGGCCACGAGGGGGCATTCTCCAGGAACACCCGGGCCACCTCGGGGTCGAACTGGGTCCCCGAGCAGCGCTCGATCTCCTCGTAGGCCACCTCGTTGGGGAGCCCCTTGCGGTATGGCCGGTCGGAGGTCATGGCGTCGAAGGTGTCGGCCACGGCCAGGATCCGGGCCCCCAGGGGGATCCCCTCGCCCGCCAGGCCGTCGGGGTAGCCCCGGCCGTCCACGCGCTCGTGGTGGTGCCGGATGATGGACAGGGTCTCCCCCATGGCCCGGATCTCCCGGACGATCTCCGTGCCCACCAACGGGTGGCGCTGGATCAGCCGGAACTCGTCCTCGTCGAGCCGGGCGGGTTTGTTCAGGACGGCGCTCGGCACCCCGATCTTCCCCACGTCGTGGAGCACCGCGGCCCGTACCACCACGTCCACCTCGTCGGGCGGGAGGCCCAGGGCCTTCGCGATCAGCCGGGTATAGTGGGTCACCCGGTCGGAATGGCCCCGGGTGTAGGGGTCCTTGGCCTCGATAGCCCCGGCCAGGGCTCGGATCGACTCGGTCACCGTGCGCCGCAGCCCGTCCAGGAGTTGGGCCTTTTCCACTGCCACGGCCACCTGGCGCCCCAGGGTCACCACGAGCCGCTCGTCGTGGGGGCCGAACCGGCGCACCGGGTCGTCTCCCCCAAAGTTCAGGACCCCCAGCGGCACCCCGTCGGCGAAGAGCGGCACGCTCAGAAACGAGCGGGGGCGGTACCGCACACCGTCGGCCGCATCGTGGAACCGGTCGTTGTCCCGGATGTCCTCGACCAGGATGGGCTTTCCCTCGGCCAGGGCGTGGCGGGCCACCCGGCTTTCCGCCAGCGGCACCTCGATGCCCCGGATCTTCTGCCGGCTCGGCCCCACGGCCTCGACCACCCGCAGCCGGTCGTCCCCCTCGAGGAGCAGCAGCGACCCGGTGGTGGCTCCCAAGAACCGGCTCATCTCCCCGAGGGCCACGTGGAGGGCCTCCTCGAGGCTCTCGGAGCCGTGAAGTTTTTCCACGATGCCGTAGAGCACCTGGAGCCGCTGCTCGTGGCTCCGGCGCCGGGCCCGGTCGCGGCGGGCCTCGGTTTCCAGGAGGGCCACCCGCCTACGGTCGGCCTCCTCCTGGACCCACCGGGCCGCCAGGTGCTCGGCCAGGGAGCGCCGGAGCGCCGGCGGGGCGGGAAGGGGCAAGGTCAGGCAGTGGTCGGGCCGGGCCCAGGCCCCCAGATCGTCGAGGCCCGGGAGGTCCTCGGCCGGACCCTCTAGCACCAGGAAAAGGTCCGGCGCGGCGCGAAACAGGTCGGCCACCTCCTCCCGGCCCCACCGGCCCAGGCCCCAGGCGGCAAAACACACGGCATAGGGGTCGTCGGCCGCCCGGGCCGCCTCGACCCGCTCGATCACGAGCAGGGGATCCGGTTCCACCTCCACCCGGTACGCCCCCGCCGGGAACCCACCGAGCCCCGCCTCCGCCGTCGACCACAGGATCTTCCCCACGCGTCCCGCCTCCATGCGCCGTCCTCCCCCTCCCCCGCTCCTCGCCGATCTCGTCCCGGTTCGGCACGGGACCCCGGGAACTTTAGGCCCGGTTGCACTTCTCGGAATCCGACGTATGTTTCCCGCCCTGTATCCTTTCGGCCGAGCCTGCATCCAACCGGGCGCACAACCCAAACCGGCACGTCGACTTCGTTGGAGGAGGAGCTTCCATGGGCCGCAAGATCACCCAGTTCGCCGTGAACCACCCGAAATGGGTCGTGTTCCTCTCGGTCCTCGTGACCGCCATCGCCCTGGTGCGGGTCCACACGATCCGCGTGGACACCGACCCCGAGAACATGCTGAGCGAGCAGGAATGGGTTCGGGTGTTCCACAACCAGATGAAGCGCGAGTTCGCCCTGTCGGACATGATCGTGCTGGGGGTAGTGAACGAAGAGGACCCCGACGGGGTGTTCAACCCCGAGACCCTGGGCAAGGTCTACCGGATCACCGAGGGCATCAAGCGGATCGACGGGGTGGTCACCTCCGACCTCATGGCCCCGAGCACGGTGGACGACATCCTGCAGGCCGGGTTGGGGTCGGTGCGGTTCAAATACCTCATGGAGCGGCCCCCGAAGGACCGGGACGAGGCGCTCCACATCCGGGACCGGGCCATGGCGAACCCGCTCCTCTACGGCACCCTGGTGAGCGAGGACGGCAAGGCGCTCGCGATCTACGTGCCCATCGAGAAGAAGAGCATCGCCCACCGGGTGAGCCAGGAGATCCAAGCGCTTATCGCGGCCGAGCCGCCGGGGCCGGAGCGGTACCACTTCACGGGCCTGCCGGTGGCCGAGGACACCTTCGGGGTGGAGATGTTCAAGCAGATGGCCATCTCCGCGCCGCTCGCCGGCCTGATTGTGTTCCTTCTGATGCTCTTTTTCTTCCGGAAGCTCGTGCTCGTGGTCTCGCCCATGGTGGTCGCCATGCTGACGGTGATCTTCACCATGGGGGCTCTGATCAGCACCGGCCACACCGTGCACATCATGAGCTCCATGATCCCGATCTTCTTGATGCCGATCTCGGTCGTGGACTCGGTGCACATCCTCTCGGTGTTTTTCGACCGGTACCAACTCTACAAGGACCGCAAGCAAACCCTTTACGTGGTGATGGGCGAACTCTTCATGCCCATGCTCTACACGAGCCTCACCACCGCGGCCGGGTTCGCGAGCCTCGCGCTCACGCCGATCCCGCCGGTGCAGGTGTTCGGGCTGTTCGTGGCCCTCGGGGTGGGCATGGCGTGGGTCCTGACGGTGACCCTCGTTCCGGCGTACATCCTGCTCTTCATCCCGGAGCGAAAACTCGAAAACTTCGGGGCCACGGCCCACGGGGAGGAGGACGAGGGCCACTCGCCGCTGGCTCGATTGCTGGTATGGGGCGGCCGGATCACCCGGGAACGGGCGAAGCTATGGCTCGGCCTCACCGGTGTGATCCTCGCCATCTCGGCCTACGGGATCAGCCGGATCCAGATCAACGACAACCCGGTCAAATGGTTTACGAAAAGCCATCCCATCCGGGTGGCCGATGAGGTGTTGAACCGCCACTTCGGCGGCACCTACGAAGCCTACCTGATCCTGGAACCCCCGGCCACGGCCGAGAGCCTGAAGGCCTCCCTGGCGCCGGTGCACCGGTTCCTGGCCGAGGAAACCGAGGCGGCCGAAAGCGAGGCCGTCCGCGAGACCGTGATGAAGCTCCGCCGGAAACTCGCGGAACTGGAGGCCGAGGAGGCCAAGGCCGAGCGCCCGAACCCCGTGGGGGTGGTGGAAGCCCTGGCCGATGAACTCAACCGACTTTACGACGAGGTCCCGGAAGACCAGGTCGAGGTTCTGGACGCCCTGGACGTGCTCGCCGAGGGACTCGAGGACCAGCGCACGGCGCTCCACACCTTCAAGAATCCCGAGGTGCTCCGGTGGGTGGAGGGGCTTCAGAAGCACCTCGCCACGCACCACATTGTGGGCAAGACGAACGGGCTCACCGACATCGTGAAGAAGGTCCACATGGAGCTGTTCGAGGGCAAACCCGAGGCGCTTCGGATTCCCGATACGCCGGCGGCCGTGGCCCAGACGATCCTCTCGTACCAGGGCAGCCACGACCCGGAGGACATCTGGCACTTTGTGACCCCCGACTTCCGGAAGACGAACCTCTGGTTCCAGCTCAAGAGCGGCGACAACAAGGACATGGAGGCCGTGGTCCGGGAGGTGGAGCGGTACTTCGAGAAGAATCCGCCGCCCGTGGCACTCCAGCACGCCTGGGCCGGGCTCACCTATCTCAACGTGGTGTGGCAGGAGAAGATGGTGAAGGGCATGCTCTCGAGCCTCCTGGGGAGCTTCGCCATCGTGTTCGTGATGATGGTGTTCCTGTTCCGGTCGGTGCTGTGGGGGCTCCTGTCGATGATCCCGCTCTCGGTCACGATCGCGTTCATCTACGGGCTCATCGGGCTCGTGGGCAAGGACTACGACATGCCGGTGGCCGTGCTCTCCAGCCTCACCTTGGGCATGAGCGTCGACTTCGCCATCCACTACATCGAGCGGGCCCGGGAACTGTTCCGGGAGACGGGCTCCTGGGCCGAGACGGCGACCCTCATGTCCATGGCCCCGGCCCGGGCCATCACCCGGAACGCCATCGTGATCGCCGTGGGGTTCCTGCCGCTCCTGCTGGCGCCGCTCGTGCCATATAAGACCGTGGGCTTCTTCCTGGCCACCATCATGGCCGTGTCGGGCGTGGCTACCCTCGTGATCCTGCCCGCCATGATCCAGGTGCTCCGGGGCCCCTTGTTCCGGAAGGAGCGCCGGGAGCTCGGGCAGAAGGCCGCGGCCTGAGAACGACCGAAGACCGTTGACCGTTGACCGACGACCGAACTGACAGGAGGTTCGCCATGAAGCGCCTTTGGATCGCCGCCGCATTGACCCTCTTGGTTGCCCCCCTTGCCGGGGCCCTCACCGTGGACGAGATCGTGCACAAGGCCAACCTGGCCAGCTACTACGCCGGGGACGACGGCATGGCCCGGGCCGAGATGGTGATCTACGACAAGGAGGGCCGCACCCGGGAGCGGGAGTTCACAATCCTCCGGAAGGACAAGGAGGACGGGGGCGAGCAGTTCTACTACGTCTACTTTCACCGCCCGGGCGACGTGCGAAAGACCGTGTTCATGGTCCACAAGCACATCGACCGGGACGACGACCGGTGGCTCTACCTGCCGGCCCTCGATCTCGTGAAGCGGATCGCGGCCTCGGACAAGCGAACGAGCTTCGTGGGCTCCCACTTCTTCTACGAGGACGTCTCCGGCCGCAATCCCGCCGAGGACACCCATACCCTCAAGGAGGAGACCGAAAAGTACTACGTGCTCGACAATGTGCCGAAGGATCCCTCCAACGTGGAGTTCGCCCATTACCTGGTGTGGATCGACAAGACCACGTTCCTGCCGATGAAGGCGGAGTACTACGACGGCCAGGGCAAGGTGTACCGCCGCATGGAGGTGCTGGAGGTCAAGGAGATCCAGGGGATCCCCACGGTGACCAAGGCCAAGATGAGCGACCTCCAGACCGGGGGCTACACCGAGTTGACCTTCAAGGACATCGAGTACAACAAGGGCATCTCGGAGGAGGTGTTCTCCGAGCGGTACCTCCGAAAGCCCCCCCGGGAGTACATCCGGAGGTAGCGCTGCGAGGAGGTTGGGAAGCCGGGAGGGCGGGGCGACAGCCGCCCTGCCCCCCCCGACCCACGACCCACGACCCACGACGAACGACCTACGACCTACGACCCACGGCCGACCACAGGAGTTCTTCCATGCACGGACACAAACGGGTGTGGACCGCGTTTCTGGCCCTTGTGGCGGCGGCGCCGGCCGCGGCCCAGGACCTGCCGTTTCACGGATTCGTGGAGGCGGCCGCCGCCAGCCGCGTGGTAAACGACGAGACCACGGACGACGACATCCTTCTAGAGGAAGCCCGGTTCCAGGTGGACCTCATCCACGAGGTGGACGCGGCCACCATGGAGTTCCGGGCGGACTTCCTCCACGACGGGGTCGAGGGCGGAAGCCAGATCGACGTGCGCGAGGCCAACATCGTTCTCACCCCGCTCGACAGCCTCGACCTCAAGATCGGCCGCCAGGTGCTCACATGGGGTACCGGGGATCTGATCTTCCTCAACGACCTCTTCCCCAAGGACTGGCAGAGCTTCTTCATCGGGCGGGACGACGAGTACCTCAAGAAGCCCTCGGACGCCCTGCGGGCCTCGTGGTACGGCGACCTTTGGAACCTGGACCTCGCCTGGATGCCCGTGTTCGAGCCCGACGGGTTCATCTCGGGGGAGCGTATCAGTTACTGGAACCCCATGGCCGGCCGGCGGTTCGGCCCGGACGACCCGGAGATCGATCCCGACGAGCCCGACCGGAGCCTGGGGAAGGGATCGTTCGCGGCCCGGCTTTACGGCACCTTGGCCGGGTGGGAGACCGCGCTCTACGGCTACCGGGGACACTGGGGCCAGCCCAAGGGGTTCGACATGGGCGCGAACCGGGCCTACTTCCCCCAGCTCGAGGCCTGGGGCGCGAGCGCCCGGGGGGCCCTTTTGGGCGGCATCGCCTCCACCGAGTTCGCCTGGTACCGGAGCCTCGACGACCTGGACGGCGACGATCCCACGGTGCCCAACTCCCAACTGCGCTGGCTCGCGAGCTTCTCCCACGAGATCGCCCGGGACCAGACGCTGGGGCTTCAGGCCTACCTGGAGCGGGCAATGGACTACCCCGACGTGGGGTTCACCGACCAGAACCGCTGGTGGCTCACGGCCCGGTACACGGGGCTCTTTCTGCAGCAGAACCTGACGCTGTCGCTTTTTGCCTTCTACTCGCCCACCGAGGACGACGCCTACCTGCGGCCCAAGGCGAGCTACAAGGTCTCGGACGAGGTCCTGGTGACGGTAGGCGGGAACGTCTTCCTGGGCGCCCACGACGACACGTTCTTCGGGCAGTTCGAGGACAACACCAACGTCTACGCGCGGGTGCGGTACAGTTTCTAGGGCTGGGAGGCTGGAAAGCTAGGAAGCTGGGAGGCTGGGCGGCTATTTGCCCGGTGGCAAACGCCCTCCGAAGAGGGGGCCTGCTGGCGCGCCG
The DNA here is from genome assembly GCF_054656955.1 of Deferrisoma palaeochoriense. Taxonomy (NCBI): domain Bacteria; kingdom Pseudomonadati; phylum Thermodesulfobacteriota; class Deferrisomatia; order Deferrisomatales; family Deferrisomataceae; genus Deferrisoma; species Deferrisoma palaeochoriense. The sequence goes on along the minus strand of NZ_BAAHXI010000052.1, from coordinate 262 downwards.
GGCGTGGCCACGACAGTGGCCGGATGCCGCACTCACGCACGGCCGGGAACAAGCCCCATGCCCTGGCAACTTCCTTGTGCGCCTCTATTGGCGCCGGGTTGACAGGAATCGACCGCGGCGGGCCCCCCGGGGGGGCCCGCGGCGGCCCGGGCGCCCGGCGGGGTTTACCCATTCACCCTCCGCGTTCCCCTAACCGCGCACCGCCCCCCAACCCCCGGTGGCGGGGCCGCTTAGGGGGGGGGGCCCCACCCAACCGCCGGAA
>NZ_BAAHXI010000051.1:0-29967 GCF_054656955.1 Deferrisoma palaeochoriense | reverse complement strand
AGGCCGAAGGCCCCGAAACCATTCACGATTCACGATTTACGATTTACGACCGACGACTCACGGCCCCTAGCCCATGTACGAAGAGCATTTCGGCCTCAACGACCGGCCGTTTCGCCGGACCCCCGACCCGGCGTACCTCTACCCGAGCGAGGTACACGCCGAGGCCCTGGAGCGGCTCGCCTACTGCGCCGAACAGGGGGACCTGGCGCTCCTCACCGGGGACGTGGGCACGGGGAAGACCCTGCTCACCCGGGCCCTGGCCGACCGGCTGGAGGCCGGGGCGTTCCGTTTGGGCTGGATCGTGCATCCGCGCCTCAGCCCGGCCCAGCTCCTCGCGGCCGTGGCCGGGGAGCTCGGGGTGGAGCGCCCGCCCCGGAGCCGCCGGGCCTGCCTCGAGGCCATCTACGCCCGGCTCGAGGCCCTGTGGGACGAGGGGGTGCGGCCCGTGGTCATCGTGGACGAGGCCCAGCTCCTTCCCGGCCGGGAGGCCCTGGAGGAGATCCGGCTCCTGACGAACTTCCAGACCGACACGGAGAACCTCCTGGGGCTCGTGCTCGTGGGCCAGCCCGAGCTGGAGGCCCGGCTCCGGCGAAAGCCCTACCGGGCCGTGGCCCAGCGCATCGGGCTCCACTGCCGGCTGGAGCCCCTGGGCCCGGAGGAGACCGGCCGGTACCTGGCCCACCGGCTCCGGGTGGCCGGCCGGGAGGAGCCCCTGTTCGGCCCCGACGCGGTGGAGGCCGTGCACCGGTGGAGCGGCGGGCTGCCGCGCCGGATCAACGCCGTAGCCGAGGCGGCGCTCCTCGAGGCCTTCGGCCGGGGGGCCGACCGGATCACGGCCGAGCACGTGGAGGAGGGGGCGGCGAGCCTCCTGTTCCGCTGAGGCCGGCCGGGAAGCGGGGTTTCACCACGGAGGACACGGAGGCACGGAGAACAGGGAGAAGGGGAAGTGAACCGTCCCGACCCCTGAGGCGTCGGGGTGACAGGCGGGGAACTCCCCCGATACCATTCCCGATTCACGATTTACGATTTCACGGCCTTTGCCCATCCCGCGCACGTCCAAAGGTACGCCATGGCGAAGATCGGCGAGATCCGAAAGAAGAAGGCCCCGGGCTCCACGGGGACGGAAAAGCCCGGGACGAGGGCCGGCAAGGGGGCGGGGCCGAAACCGCCCGAGGCGGGGGCCGAGCCGGGGCCTCCGGCGGAAGCGCCCGCGAAGCCCCAGGGCGGCGGCGGGGGGCCGTCCGAGCCTCCCCCGGCGGCGGAGCCCGCCCCGGGGGCGCGGTCCACCGGGGGCGAGCCCTTCGAGGCCCTGGTGTTCCGGGTGGGGGAGAACCGCTACGCCTTGCGGCTCGCCGACGTGGACCGGGTCGAGATGGCCGAGCACGTCACCCGGGTGCCCCGCACCCCGCCCTACGTGCTCGGGGTGGCCACGGTGCGGGGGGAACCCGTGCCGGCCGTGGACTTCCGGCGGCTGTTCGGGCTCCCGCCCCGGGAGTGGGATCTCGCCACCCGGCTCCTGGTGCTTCGGGTGGGCGGCCGGCGGGTGGGGCTCGTGGTGGACGAGGCCCGGCGGGTGGTGCGGCTCCGGCCCGAGGAGGTCGTGCCCCCGCCCGACATGATCCACGGCCTCGCGGGGGACTATCTGGTGGGCATCGTGCGCCGGGGGGAGGAGGCCCTCCTCCTCCTGGACCTGACCGAACTTCTGGCCCTGGCCGACCGGGGCGGTAGGCCCGCGGCCCCGGCCGAGGAAGGAGGAACCCATGGCTGAACGAACCCCCAAGGGGAAAAACGCCCCGGCGAAGGCGTCCCAGGCCGACCAGCTCCTCTCGGCGGCCAACGAGCTGGCGGCCGCGTTCCAGGAGGCCATGGCCCAGGCCGAGGCCGTGACCACCGGGGTGGACGAGAGCGGGGCCGCCGCGGAGGAGTTCGCCCGCACCACGAAGCGCCTGGCCGACGCGGCCGAGTCCCTGGCGTCCTCGGCGGCCGAGATCCAGGCCTCCATGACCGAGATGCGCGAGTCCCTGGCCACGGTGGCGAGCGACACCAACGAGCTCGCCTCCAACGTGGAGGAGACCGGGTCGGCCGTGGAGGAGATGGCCCGGGGCATCGAGAGCCTCGCGGCCGAGGGCCGGGAGCTCAAGGCCGCCGCGGCCCGGTTCGGCGAGGCCGCCCGGGTGGTCCGGGCCATGGCGGCCGACATGGCCCGGGCCGCCGAGACCAACGCCTCGAGCGTGAACGAGACCGGGGCCGCCATCGAGGAGGTGGCCCGGGCCGCCAAGTCGGTGGCGGCCGACGCCGAGCGGATGCGGGCCTCGGCCCGGGACACCGGAGAGGCCGTGGCCCAGTTCGCCGAGGGGGTGCGGGCCCTCGCCCGGGACGCGGACGACGTGGGTGCCGGGGTGGAGCAGACCTCGGCCGCCATGGAGGAGATGACCCGCTCCCTGGAATCCACCGACGAGATGTCGGAGGAGATGACCCGGCAGGTGGCCGAGGCGGGGTCAGCGGCCAACGAGATGGCGGCCTCGGCCGAGGAGGTGGCCCGCACGGTGGAGGCCATGGCCCGGTCGGTGGACACGGCCGCCGACCGGGTGGCCGGCGCCTCCCGGTTCGTGGAGCAGACGGCCCAGGCGGCCGCCGAGGTGGGGAGCCTCATGGAGCAGGCGGCCTCGGCCGCCGAGGAACTCGAGCGCTCGGTCCAGCGCACCGACGAGGTCCTGGACGCGGCCGGCCGCGAGGCCGACGCCGCCGTGGCCGAGGCCCGCCGGGGCGGGGAGCGCGTGGCCGGGGCCCTGGACGCCCTGGGGGCCGTGGAGGCGGCCATGGGCCGGTCGGCCGAGGTGGTGCGCCAGGTGGAGCGCCAGGGCGACGAGATGGGCGAGATCGTGGGCACGATCTCGCTCCTGGCCGAGCGCACGAACCTCCTTTCTCTGAACGCCAGCATCGAGGCGGCCCGGGCCGGGGAGCACGGCCGGGGGTTCGCCGTGGTGGCCGAGGAGATCCGGAACCTGGCCGACCGTTCGGCCCAGGCCACGGCCGAGATCCGGGGCATCATCAAGGCCCTCCAGCAGAGCGTGCGCGACGCCGTGGCCGTGATGGACGAGGCCGCCCGCACGGCCCGCGAGGGGGCGTCGGGCGCCGGGGAGGCCCGGGCGAGCCTGGGCCGGATCGTGGAGGGGGTGGAGTCCCTGGCCCGGCGGGTCGGGATGGTGCGCCAGGGGGCCGGGGAGCAGCTCCGGGCCACCCGGGACCTCATCGGACAGGTCCGGGCCGTGCGGGCCAAGGGCGAGGAACTCGTAAAGGGGGCCCGGGCCCAGACCCAGACGGTGGCCGAGGCGGCCGCCGAGATGGAGGGGCTGCGCCGCATGGCCGGCGAGGTGAAGAGCGCCGCGGCCGACCAGAGCCGGGCGGCCCAGTCCATCGTGGTCGCGGCCCGCACCACGGGCGAGGCCGCGGCCCGGGTGCGAAAGGCCGTGGCCGAGCAGACGGCCGCGGCCCGGCAGGTGACCGAGGCGGCGGCCAACATGCGCCGGGCCGTGGCCTCCACCGTCCAGAGCCTGAAGACCCAGTCGGCCGTGGCCGAGAAGGTGAAGGGAGCCTCGGCCGAAACCTCGGCCCTGGTGGAGAAGGTGGCCCAGGCCGTCCGGGAACTCACGGCCGCGGCCGACCAGATCGCCGAGGCCGTGGGCGACATGCAGCGCCAGGCCCGCACCGTGGAGCGGGTGGGCCGCGACGCGGCCGAGACCGGCGAGCGGGTCGGGGCCGAGGCCGAGGCCCTCACGGCCCTGGCGGCTCGGGTGGGGGCGGGGCTGGAGGCCCAGGCCACCGCGGCCGACCAGGTGGCCAAGGCCGTGGCCGAGATGCGCCGGCTCGCGGCCCAGACCGCCCGGGCCACGGCCGAGCAGGTGAAGACCGTGGAGGCCGTGGCCGGCGAGGCCGACCGGCTGGCCGACACGGCCGAGATGCAGGCCCGGGCCGTGGAGGACCAGACCCGCACGGCCGAGGAGCTGGCCACGGCCGTGCGGGGCCTGCGCCAGGGCATCCAGGAGCTGGGGCGCCTGTTCCGGGACCAGGCCGAGACCGTGGCCCGGCTGGAGGAGGCCGTGCGTCCCCCGGAGACGGGGGGGGAATGAAACCGAGGAGGGCGTCGTGAGCCGGGAACCGGGCGGGATCGAGGCGCGGCTCGAGGACCTTTCGAGCCCCGACTGGCGGGTGCGCAAGGCCGCGGCCGAGGCCCTGCTCCGGGAGAACCGCCCCGAGGTGTGGGCCGAGCTGCTCCTGCGCCTCCGGCGCGCCGGGGACGACCCCCACCTCCCGGCCGCGGCCGTGCAGGTGCTCTCGGCCGCGGGGTACGGGCCCGACGAGGCCCTGGAGGGCCTGGCCGGGGACCCGGCGCCGGAGGTGCGGATCTACGCGGCCCAGCTCCTGGGGCACGTGCCCACCGAGGAGGCCTTCGGCATCCTGACCCGGCTCGCCCGCGACCCCGACCCCAACGTGCGGTTCGCCGCCCTGGAGGCCCTGGGCCTCCAGGGCCGGCCCGAGTCCCTGTGGCCCCTGGTGCGGGGGGTGCACAGCGGCGACCCCTTCGAGATGATCCCGGCCCTGGGGGGCCTCAAGAGCCTGGGGAACCCCCTGGCCGAGGAGCCGGTGCTCGAGTGCCTCGCCCGGCCCGAGGTGCGCCTGGCTGCGGTGGAAACCCTGGCGGCCGTGGGCCGGGCCCGGTCGGTGGAGCCCCTGGTGGGGCTCCTGGAGGAGGCCGACCCGGGGCTGGCCGCCCGGGTGGCCGAGACCCTGGCCGCCCTGGAGGGGCGGCTGGGGCCCGGGCTTCGCCGCCGCATCGCCGCGGCCTTCGAGGCCCGGCCCGGGGCGGCCCGGCGGTTTGCGGCCGTGGCCCCCGGGGCGGCCCGGCGGGCCCCCGAGGCCGTGTGCCGGGTGCTGGCGTGGCTCCCAGGGATCGAGGGCGGCCGCGTGCTGGCCGGGTTCCTCTCCGACCCGGCGCTCCGGGACCCGGCCGTGGGGGCCCTGCAGACCGGGGGGGGCGACCCGGCCGGGCTCCTGGTGGAGCGCCTGGCCGACCCCGACCCCGACACCGTGGCCGCGTGCCTCCGGGCCCTGCGGGTGCTGGGCCGGGCCGAGCACGCCGGGGCCGTGGTCCCGTGCCTCAACCACCCCGACCGGACCGTGCGGCTCCTGGCGGCCGAGACCCTGGCCGGCCTCGGGAACCCCGGGGTCGTGACCGACCTCGTGGAGCGCCTGGGCGAGCCCGAGCCCGAGGTGCGCCTGGCCCTGGTGGCTGCCGTGAACTCCCTGGGGGGGGACCGGGCCCTGGAACTCGTGCCCGAACTCCTGGACAGCCCCGACCCGGCCCGGCGGGAGGCGGCCGTGCGGATCCTGGGGTACTTCGGGTTCGCCGAGACCGCCGGCCGGGTGGCGGCGTGCCTCGACGACCCCGAACCCCGGGTGCGGCTCGCCGCCATCGAGGCCCTCCCGTACCTGGAACTCCCCGGAGTGCTGGAGCGTCTGAGGGCGGTGCTCCGCACCGACCGGGCCGCCGAGCGCCGGGCGGCCGTCCGGGCCCTGCGGGACGTGGCCGACCCGGGGGCCGAGGCGGTGCTCCTGGAACTCGCGGCCGACCCCGATCCCTGGGTGCGGCTCGACGTCCTGCGGAGCCTGCGGCACCGTCGGTCGGAGGCCCTGCGGGAGGTGGCCCGGGAGCTGGCGAACGACCCCCTCCCGCCCGTGCGGATCGAGGCCTACGGGGCGCTCGCCGGGGCGACCCACTCGGCCCAGACGGCCGCCCTGGTGGCGGGCATGAACGACCCGGAGCCCGAGGCCGCGGCCGCGGCCGCCCGGGCCATGGGCCGCACCCGCACGGCCGCGAGCCTCGAGGCCCTGCTGCGGGGCCTCGACCGGCCCGAGGCCCCGGTGCGGGCCGCCGCGGCCGCGAGCCTGGCCGGGTGGGCCGAGGCCGTGCCGGCCCTGGCGGAGCGCCTGCGGTTCGCCGAGGACCTGCGGCGCTCGGCCCTAGAGGCCCTGGGGGCCACGGGGTCGGTGGCGGCCGCCGCGGTCCTGGCCGAGCGGGCGGCCGTGCCGAGCGACCGCGCCGAGGCGAAGGCGGCCCTGGCCGAGCTGGCCCGGAACCACCCGGACGCCGTGGCCGCGCTCCTGGCCGAGCCCGACGCGACCCGGCGGCGGGCGGCGGCCGAGGCCCTGGCCGAGGCCCGCACCCGGGCGGCCGCCGAGCGCCTGGTGGACGCCCTGGCCGACCCCGACCCGGCCGTGGCGGCCGCCGCCGTGACCGGGCTGGCCCGGTCCGGCATCGAGGGGGTGCGCGACCGGATCGCGGCCCTGCGGGACCGGGCGGTGGATCCGCTCCTGCGGGCCGCGTGCATCCAGGCCCTGGGGGAGGCCGCATGACCCTGGCGCCGGCCGGCCCGTTTCGGCTCGACGACCGGGTGTTCGGGCTCCTGACGGGCCTGGTGGAGGACTACGCGGGCATCCGGTTCGACGCGCCCCGCAAGGAGTTCGTGGCCGAACGCCTGGGCCGCCGGGTGGCCGCCCTGGGGCTGCCGGGGTTCCTGGACTACTACTACCACCTCAAATACGACCCCGACGGCCGCGAGGAGCTCCAGCGGGCCGTGGAGGAACTCACGGTCAACGAGACGTACTTCTTCCGGGAGGCCGGGCCCCTGGAGGCGCTGCTCGACCACTGGCTCCCCCGGAGGGTGGGGACGGCGCGGGTCTGGTCGGCCGCCTGCTCCACCGGCGCCGAGCCCTACACCCTGGCCATCCTGGCCGAGGAGCGGGGCGTGGCCGACCGGCTGGAGATCTGGGCCTCCGACATCGACCGGGGGGCCCTGGCCGCGGCCGAGCGGGCCGTGTACACCGACGGGGCCCTGCGGACGACCCCGGCCGAGCGGCGGGACCGGTGGTTCGAGCGGACGGGGGAGGGATGGCGGCTCAAGGACCCGCCCCGGGGCCGGGTCTGGTTCTTCTGGGCCAACGCCCTCGATCCGGGGGAGGCCGCGGCCGAGGGCCGCTGGGACGCGATCCTGTGCCGGAACCTGCTCATTTATTTCTCGGACGAGACGACCCGGAAGCTCGTGGCCACCCTCCACCGGGCCCTCAGGCCCGGGGGCGTGCTGCTCCTGGGGCTCACGGAGAGCCTGCCCCGGTTCGACACCCCGTTCCGGGTGGAGGAAGTCGGGGGCTGGTTCTTTTACGTGAGGGACGGCTAGGCGGCTAGGCGGCGGGGCCGCCCGAAGCGTAGGTCATAAGTTCCATTCACGATTCACGATTCACGATTCACGATTCACGACCCCCCACGGAGCCGACATGGACAGAAAGATCCGCGTGCTGGTGGTGGACGACTCGGCCTTCGTCCGGCAGTCGGTGACCCGGATGCTCAGCTCCGACCCGGCGATCGAGGTGGTGGGCACGGCCCGGGACGGGCTCGACGCCCTGGAGAAGATCAAGGCCCTGGCGCCCGACGTGGTGACCCTGGACCTCATCATGCCGAACCTGGACGGGATCGGGGTGCTCCAGGCCCTGCGGGCCGAGGGGACCTGGGTGCCGGTGGTGGTGTGCTCGATCGCGAGCGAAAGCGGCCAGAAGGCCATCGCCGCCCTGGAGGCCGGGGCCGTGGCCCTGGTCCAGAAGCCCACGGCGCTCGCCCTCGACACGATCTACGAGATCGAGGCCCAGCTCGTGCACCAGGTGAAGGCGGCCGCGGCCGCCGCGCCCGAGCGCCTGGCCCCGTCGCCCCCCGAGGCGCCCGCCCCGGCGCCCGCGGCGGTGCCGGCCCCGGCCGCGAACCGGTACCGGCTCCTGGCGATCGGGGCGAGCACCGGCGGACCCCAGGCCCTCCGGTTCCTCTTGCCCCAACTGCCCGAGGGGCTCCCGGTGCCCGTCGCGGTGGTCGTCCACATGCCCGTGGGGTTCACGGGGCTCTTCGCCGAGCACCTGGACGCCGTGTGCCCGCTCGCGGTGGTGGAGGCCACCGACGGCACCCCGGTGGAGCCGGGCACGATCCTCATCGCCCCGGCCGGCATCCATCTCAAGTTCCGGCGGGAGGGCGACCGGGTGTGGGCCCGGCTCGACCCCCAGCCGGCCCAGGGGCTCCACCGGCCCTCGGTGAACGAGCTGTTCCGGTCGGCGGCCGAGGTGTTCGGCGAGGGGGTGCTCGGGGTGGTGCTCACGGGCATGGGCGACGACGGCACCGAGGGCGCCCGGGTCGTGAAGGAGCGGGGCGGCCGGATCCTGGCCGAGGCCGAGGCCTCCTGCGTGGTCTACGGCATGCCCCGGGCGGTGGCCGAGGCGGGTCTCGTGGACCGGGTGGCCCCCCTGGAGGCCATGGCCGACCTCATCCTGGAGGAGATCGGCCGGGCCTGACCCCCGTTGCCAAGCCCCGAGATGACCTAGGTTGCGGCGGGCACTACTCCCCAGGGGTGCGGCGCACGTGCGGACGCCGCCGGTTTCCCAGGGGGGGTGAAGCCTCCCAGCCTTCCAGCGTTCCAGCTTCCAGCGTGCAAAGGAAAGGAGATGGCCATGCGTGCCGCGATCCTGGCCGGCGGCAGCGGCACCCGGTTGTGGCCGCTTTCCCGCCAGGCGTTCCCCAAGCAGTTCCTGGCCCTCACGGGCGAGCGGAGCCTCCTCCAGGAGACCGTGGAGCGGGTGCGGCCCCTGGTGGGGGAGAACCTGTGCGTCGTGGCGACCCGGGACGTGGCCCACCTGGTGGCCCGCCAGCTCCGGGACCTCGGGATCGACCCCGGGGGCCGGATGATCCTCGAGCCCGTGGGCCGAAACACCGCCCCGGCCGTGGGCCTGGCGGCCCTGGCCGCCCCGGCCGACGAGGTGCTCCTGGTGCTCCCCTCCGACCACGCCATCCGCGACGCGGCCGCGTTCCGGGAGGCCTTGGCCCGGGGCGCCGAGGTGGCGGAGGCCGGGTATCTCGTGACCTTCGGGATCACCCCGGACCGGCCCGAGACCGGGTACGGGTACATCCAGGCCGGGGAGCCCCTGGAGGGGTTCGAGGGGTTCCGCAAGGTGGCCCGGTTCGTGGAGAAGCCCGACCGGGCCACGGCCGAGCGGTACCTGGCCGAGGGGGGGTACTCCTGGAACTCGGGGATGTTCGCGTTCCGGGCCGGCACGATCCTCGAGGAGCTCGACCGCCACGCCCCCCACGTGGCGGCCGGGGTCCGGGGACTGGCCGACGCCGTGCGCTCGGGCGGGGAGATCCCCGAGGCCGCCTACGCCGCGATCCCCAAGATCTCCATCGACTACGCGGTGATGGAGCGCTCGGACCGGGTGGCCGTGCTGCCCGTGGATCCCGGGTGGTCGGACCTCGGGAGCTTCGCCGCGCTCCACGAGATCTCCGAGCACGACGCCGGCCGAAACGCCGTGCGGGTGGGGGGCACCGCGCTCCTGGAGGACAGCACCGGGAACCTGGTGTGGGCCGGCGACAAGGTGGTGGCCCTGGTGGGGGTGGAGGACGCCGTGGTGGTGGACACCCCCGACGCCCTGCTGGTGTGCCGCCGCGACCGAAGCCAGGATGTGCGCAAGGTGGCCGAGGAGCTCGGCCGCCGGGGCCGGGACGAGGCCGTGTTCCACCGCACCGTGCACCGGCCCTGGGGCACGTTCACCACCCTGGAGGAGGGGCCGGGGTTCAAGGTGAAGCGGATCGCCGTGTACCCCGGGGAGAGGCTGAGCCTGCAGCTGCACCGCCACCGGGCCGAGCAGTGGGTGGTGGTGCGGGGCACGGCCCGGGTGACCCGGGGCGACGAGGTCCTGGACCTGGGGGTGGGCCAGACCGTGCACATCCCCCGGGAGGAGCGGCACCGGCTCGAGAACCCCGGCCCCGATCTCCTCGAGATCATCGAGGTCCAGACCGGCGACTACCTGGGCGAGGACGACATCGTCCGGCTCCAGGACGACTACGGCCGGACCGGGGGGTAGGGACTGCGCGGCCGAGGGGCGCCGACCTCCCGCCCCTCAAGTCTTTTCGCGCCCCGGCCGATGGGTACGCGAAACGGCGGGCGCCCCCGGAGGGGCGCCCGGGCACCGGCACACCGGGAGCGCCATGGAGATCGTGCCCCTGGGGGTGGGCGACGCGTTCGCCAAGACCCTGTACCAGACGAACTTCCTCGTGCGGCCGGCCGACGGCGAGCCGTTCCTCGTGGACTGCGGCCACACGGCCTCCCGGGCCCTGCGCGCCCTGGGCCTGGAACTCCGGGCCGTGCCCCGGGTGCTCGTGAGCCACCTCCACGCCGACCACATCGGCGGGCTCGAGGAGCTGGGGTTTGCGGGGTACTTCGGCTGGGGCCTCAGGCCGCGGCTCTACGTGCCCGAAAACCTCCTGCCGTGGCTCTGGCCCCACGCCCTGGAGGCGGGCATGGGCCAGCGGCTCCGGGGCGCCGAGGGGTTTTTCGAGGCCCGGTTGGAGACCTATTTCGAGGTGACGGCCCTCGCCGGGGGCGGGGCCTTCGACCTCGGGAGCGTGCGGGTGACCCCGTTCCCCACCCCCCACGTCCCCGGGCGCCCGAGCTGGGGCTTCCGGCTCGAGGACCGGGCCACCGGCGGCCGGGTGCTCCTGACCTGCGACACCCGGTTCCACCCCAAGACCCTCGACGCCTTCGGCGCCGACGCCGACGCCGTGTTCCACGACTGCCAGTTCGTCACCAACGGCGCCCACATCCACGCCACCCTGGACGAGCTCCAGACCCTGCCCGAGGCCTGGCACGAGCGGCTCCTCCTGGTGCATTATGCCGACGACTGGCCGGACCACGCCCACCGCCTGGGCCGCCTGCGCCTGGCCGAACAGGGCCGGGTATACCGGTTCTGAGTCCCCCCCTCACCCCGGCCCTCTCCCCCCGAGGGGGGAGAGGGGGACAGAGGGCGGTGGTCCGGGCAGTCCGAATCCCCCCTTCCCTGGCGGGAGGGGGGCAGGGGGGAGGGGGAAGTAGGGCACGCCCGCCTCACCCCGGCCCTCTCCCCCCCGAGGGGGAGAGGGGGGCAGAGGGCGGTGGACCGGGCGGTTCCAATCCCCCCTCCCCTGGAGGGAGGGGGGAAGGGGGGAGGGGGAGGCAGGGGGCCGCCGGCCCGGCGTGGGCCCGCCGCCGAAGGACTTGAGAACCATTCCCGATTCACGATTCCCCATTCACGGCTCTTCTTCTCCCCGCCATGCCCGAGCCTAACCGCCCCCGCACCATCCTCCACGTGGACATGGACGCGTTCTACGCGTCGGTGGAGGTGCTCGACCGGCCGGAGCTCCGGGGCAAACCGGTGATCGTGGGCGCCGACCCCCAGGGGGGGAGGGGCCGGGGGGTGGTGGCCGCGGCGTCCTACGAGGCCCGGCGGTTCGGGGTGCGCTCGGCCCTCCCCATCTCCCAGGCCTGGAAGCGCTGCCCCCAGGGGGTGTACCTGCGGCCCCGGTTCGGCCGGTACGAGGAGGTGTCCCGGCAGGTGTTCGCCGTGTTCGGGCGGTACACCGACCGGGTGGAGCCCCTGAGCATCGACGAGGCGTTCTTGGACCTCACCGGGTGCGAGCGCCTGGTGGGGGACGGGCCCGCCGCGGCCCGGCGCCTGAAGGACGAGATCCGGCGTGAGCTGGGCCTCACCGCCTCGGTGGGGGTCGGGCCCAACAAGTTCCTGGCCAAGATCGCCTCCGACCTGGACAAACCCGACGGGCTCGTGGTGGTGCCCCCCGGGGAGGAGGCGGCGTTCCTGGCCCCCCTGCCGGTCACCCGGATCTGGGGCGTGGGCCCCCGCACGGCCGAGGCCCTGGCCCGGATCGGGGTGCGCACCGTGGGGGACCTCCAGCGGCTTCGGCGGGAGGACCTGGCGGCCCGGTTCGGGAGCGCCGGGGAGGACCTGTGGCGGCTCGCCCGGGGGCTCGACGACCGGCCGGTAGAGCCGCCCGGGGAGCCCAAATCCCTCGGGGCCGAGATGACCTTTCCGGAGGACGTGGGCGACCGGGAGACGGTGCGGCTTGCGCTCCTCGACCTGTGCGACCGGGTGGGAGCCCGGCTGCGGCGCCACGGGCTCCGGGCCCGGGGGGTGACGCTCAAGTTCCGGGACGAGGCGTTTCGCACCGTGACCCGGGCGGCGGCGCTGGAGCCCCCCACGGACCTGGGGGAGGACCTGTTCGGGGCGGTCGAAGCCCTGCTGGGGCGGGTGCCCTGGCCCCGGGGCGGCCGGGTGCGGCTCGTGGGGGTGCAGGCCGGGCGGCTCGTGCCGGCCGAGGCCGGCTGGCAGCCCGAGCTGTTCGCCCCGGCCCCCGACCGGCGCCGGGCCGCGGCCCGGGCCCGGGACGCCGTGGAAGAGCGGTTCGGCCGCAAGACCCTCGTGCGGGCCGCCCTGCTCGACCGGGACCGGGGCGGGAAGGGGTGACCTACCGGAGGAACGGGGCCTGCTGGGTCGCGGGGGCGGGGTCCCGGGGCTGTTCCTCGGGCGGGACGGTGAGCGCCCGCAGGGCGGCCAGGAAGAGGCCCAGGGCGCAGACGAACACCAGGGCGTAAAGAAGCGGCCCCCGGGCCTTGTACTTGAGGCGCCGCCACCGGCGTCGGCGTGGGGTCATGGGTTCCCTCCGTGGGATGGGCCGTCCCGTCTTGGTTCGTCAGGTCGGGTCCGGGACTTTAGCCTCGGGCCGGAACCACGCGAGGGCGTTGGCCCGCAGCACCCTGTCGGCCGTTTCGGCCGGAAGCCCCGGGTCCCGGGCCAGGCGCCAGAGATCGTCGAAGAACCGGGTGCCGGAGTCGGTGCTGCAGCACAGGCGCTCGGCCGCCTCGGGCCGGTTCCGAAGGAGCCGGCCGAGGTCGTCGGCCGAGCTCTTCACCGGGCTCAGGCTCATGCCCACCCGGTAGCCCTCGTCGAGCGCCCAGGGGGCCGTGACCGGGGTGGTGTGGTCCACCAGGGCCCTCCGGGCGGCCCGCGGATGGGCGCGCAGCACCGCCAGGATCTCCCGGGTCACCCGCTCCTTGTCGCCCCGGGGGGTGTGGACCCCGAACACCTGGCCGCGGGCCTCCAGTTCGGGCGCCAGGGCGAGCTGGGCCTCGAACACCTCCCGCTCCCGGACCGAGCCGGTCTCGAGCCCGATCTCCCCGATGCCCCGGCACAGGGGGTGGTCGAGGAGCGGCACCAGGAGGTCCGCCAGGCGCTCGGGGGCGAGGTCGGCGGGGATGTTCCGGGGGTGGACCCCCACGAGGAGCGCGCAGGGGAGCCCCCCTCGGGCCGCCCGCTCCACCGCGGCGACCTGGGCCTCCCAGTAGGCGGTCAGGTCGGCCACCGAGTCCACCCGGTGGGCGAACGACCAGCTCACCACGGCCGCTCCCTCGTCCCGCAGCCACCCGATCCGGTCGGGATGGGCCTCGGCCAGGTGGTCGAGATGGCAGTGGGCATCCACGAACCGGATCGTCACCGCCGCCGCTCCAGGAGCGCCAGGGTTTCCACGTGCTCGGTGCCGGGGAGAAAGTCGTAGGGGATCACCCGCACCAGGGCGTAGGGCGCCCGGGCCGTGAGGAACCCGAGGTCCCGGGCCAAGGTTTCGGGGTTGCACGAGAGGTATGCGATCCGCTGGGGCTCGAGGGCGGCGATCGCCTCCAGGACCCCGGGGTCCGCGCCCTTCCGGGCCGGGTTCAGGGCCACGCCCGTCGGCCGGAACCCCTCGGACACGAGTTCCCAGGCCCCGGCGGCGGCGTCCCCCTCGCGGAACTCGGCGTTCGGGATCCCGAGGCGGTTTGCGTTCTCCCGGGCGTCGGCCACGGCCTGGGGGTTCGCCTCGATCCCGACCACCCGGCGACACCGGGACGCCGCCGCCAGGGCCGTGGCGCCGATGCCGGCGTAAAGGTCGAGGAGTTCGTCCGAGGCGCCGGGGTCGAGCCATTCGAGGAGGGCGGTGTACGCGGCGTCGGCCAGTTCCCGGTTGGCCTGGAGGAACGACCCGGGGGAGGCCCGGAGATCGAGCCCCAAAAACCGTTCGGCGATGCGGGTCTCGCCCCGGAGGGCCCGCCATTCGGGGCCGAACACGGCGTTGCCCGGGCTCGGGTTCACGTTCCAGGCCACCCCCCGCACCGCGGGCTCCGCCTCGCACAGCCGGGCCGCCAGGCTCCGAAGCGGCCCCTCCCCCTCGGCCGTGCGGGTCACGAGGGTCACCACGAGCCCGCCGTCGGACCGGCTCGCCTGGAACGCGGCGTACCGGAGCCACCCCTGGCCGCCGGGGCCGGGCCACACGAGGCTCGGCGCTTGCCCCACCAGCCGCCGGAGGGCCCGGGCGGCCGAGGCGATGGGGCGGGCGTGGGCGGGGCACCGGGGGATGTCCACCACCCGGTGGGATCCCCGGGCGAAAAGGCCCAGGCCCACCCGGGTGCCGCGTCGGCCGAACACGAGCTTGGCCCCGGCGCGGTGACCCCGGAAGTTGGGGGACGGGACCACGGGGTCCACCGGGGCGATCCTTCCGCGGGCCCGGGCCAGGGCGGCGGACACGAGCCGGCGCTTCTCCTCCAGTTGCTCCTCGAGGGGAAGCCGGCCCAGGGGGCACCCGGGGCACTCGGGGTGGGGACAGTCGGGGGAGCGACTAGGGTCGGGGGATGCGTCGTCTTGGGCGATCATGGTCCCTGAGGATGCGAAATCCAGCCGCCAGGTGTCAAGACGCCGGCTACTCCACCACGGTCTCGAAGGCCGGCGGTTCCAGGATATGCCGCTTCACCGTGCACTCGTCCACGGCCCGGGCGATGGCCTTCCGGTACTTCTCGGGGAACCCATCGGGCGTTTGCACGCGGATCGTGATTTTCGACACCCGATGGCGTTCCGGATCCCGTTCCAGTTCCAGACGAACCCCCAAACCTTCGGTGTCAAGACCGCGCTTCTGACAAAACACCAGGGCAAAATAGCCCGCGCACGCCGCGATCGACGCGAGGAACAGGTCGAAGGGCGCGGGGCCCGTGTTCCCCCCTCCTGCCCTTTCGGGCTGGTCCGTGTGGATCACGTGATCCTTGATCTCCACGTCCACCGCCACGCCGCCCGGAAATCGTACCTCGATCGCCATGGAAATCTCCTTGGGGAATGGGGAATGGTCTTCGTTGGGTGCCGGTCCCACCGCGGGTGCCGAGAACCGATAGGGCGCACGGGCCGGCGGCCGCCCTGCTCCTGTCCTCTGTCCTCTGTCCTCTGTCCTCTGGCCCCCGAAACCCGGTGCCGGGTACCATACCATGCCATGGGAACTCTGTGGAGACGATTGGTCGTGGCCCTCGCCGTGGCCGCGACGCTCACCGCGTGCAGCCGACCGGCCGCGCACCCGGGCGCGTTCCGGGTGGGGATCGAGTCCACGCCCCGGACGCTCGATCCCCGGTACGCCGCCGGGGCCCACGCCGTGCGGATCTTGCCGCTCTTGTTCCATGGGCTCCTCAAGGCCGACGCGGCGGGCCGGCTGGTGCCCGACCTGGCCGCGTCGTGGGAGCAGCCCGACCCGCTCACCCACGTATTGATGCTGCGGGAGGGGGTGCGGTTTCACGACGGCACGAAAGTTACGGCCCGGGACGTGGTGGCCACCTACCGCTACATCGCCGATCCGGCCCACGGCTGCCCCGGGGCCGGCGCCCTGGAGGCCCTGGGTTCGGTGGAGGCGCCCGACGAACGCACGGTGGTGTTCCGGCTGAAGCGCCTCCACGTCTCGTTCCCCAACGCGTTGACCTGGGGGGTGCTGCCCGGGCGCCTGGCGGGCCGGCCCGACCTGGGGGACGAGATCGTGGGTACCGGCCCGTACCGGCTCGCGGCGTTCCGGCCCGGGGAGGAGATCGTGCTCGAGGCGTTCCCCGACCACGTGGACGGGCCCCCGGCCCTCGAGCGGATCGTGTTTCGCATCGTGTCGAACGCCACGACCCGGCTCCTGGAGATCCGGTCCGGGGGGCTCGACCTCCTGCAGAACGCGGTGCCGCCCTACAGCGTGCGGTTCCTGCGCAAGGACCCGGATCTCAGAGTCATCGTGGCCCCGGGCACCTCGTACCAGTACCTGGGGTTCAACCTGGAGGACCCGATCCTCTCGGACGTGCGGGTGCGGCGGGCCATCGCCCTTGCCATCGACCGGGAAACGCTGATCCGGTTCGCCCTGGACGGCCTGGCCCGGCCGGCCACCACCCTGTTCCCCCCGGAGCACTGGGCCCACAACCCGGACGTGCCCACCTACCCCTACGACCCGGACCGGGCCCGCCGTCTCCTGGACGAGGCGGGGTATCCCGACCCCGACGGCCCCGGCCCGGCCCTTCGGTTTCGCCTGGGATACAAGACCTCCACCGACAAGACGGCCAACGAGGTGGCCCGGGTCATCGCCGAGCAGCTCGGCCGGGTGGGGATCGGGGTCGAGGTGCGAAGCTTCGAGTGGGGCACGTTCTTCTCCGACGTGAAAAAGGGGAACTTCCAGCTCATGAGCCTCCGGTGGATCGGGCTCCGGGACCCGGACGTGTTCCACTACCTGTTCCACTCGGCCTCGGTGCCCCCGGCCGGGGCGAACCGGGGCCGGTACCGCAACCCCGACGTGGACCGGTGGATCGACGAGAGCCGGCGGGAGCCCGACCCGGACCGGCGCTTGGCGCTGTACCACCGGATCCAGGAGGCCGTGGCCCGGGACTGCGTGTACGTGAGCCTGTGGTGGCTCGACAACGTGGTGGTGTTGCGGCGGGGGTTCGAGGGGTTCGAGCCCCTGCCCGGCGGCGAGTACACGAGCCTCGCCCGGGTGCGGCCGGAGGCGCGGCGATGATCCGGCGGCGCCTGGCCACCGCGGTGCCCACGGTGCTCGGGGTGGTGACCCTGGTGTTCCTGCTCGTCCACCTGGTGCCGGGCGATCCCGTGGACGTCATGCTCGGGGAAACCGCGAACCCCGCCGACAAGGCGGCCCTGCGGGCCGAGCTCGGGCTTGACCGGCCCCTGGCCGAGCAGTACGGCCGCTACCTCGCGGGGCTCGCCCGGGGGGATCTGGGCCGGAGCCTGCTCCACCGAAAGCCCGTGGCCGAGCTCCTGGCGGCCCGGATCCCGGCCACGGTGGAGCTCGCCGCGGCCGGGCTCGCCGTGGCCCTGGTGCTCGCGGTGCCCCTGGGGGTGGCGGCCGCCCGCCGCAAGGGCACGGCCGTGGACCGGGGGAGCCTGGTGGCGAGCCTCCTGGGCGTGTCGATCCCGAACTTCTGGCTCGGGCCGATGCTCGTGCTCGCGTTTTCGGTGCACCTCAGGTGGTTTCCGGTGTCGGGACGGGCGGGTCCGGGGAGCCTGGTGCTCCCGGCCGTGACCCTGGGCACAGCGCTCGCGGCGATGCTCACCCGGATGCTCCGGTCGAGCCTGGTGGAGGTGCTGGGGGCCGAGTACCTCACGGCCGCCCGGGCCCGGGGGGCGGGGGAGGGGCGGGTGCTGTGGGTCCACGCCCTGCGAAACGCCCTCCTGCCGGTGATCACCGTGCTCGGGCTCCAGTTGGGCTCGCTCCTTTCCGGGGCGGTGGTGACCGAGGCGGTGTTCGCCTGGCCCGGGCTTGGCACGCTTCTGCTCCAGGCGATCCAGGGCCGGGACTACCCCCTGGTGCAGGGGTGCGTGCTCGTGATCAGCCTCGGGTACGTGGGGGTGAACCTCCTGGCGGACCTGGCCTACCGCTGGGCCGATCCGAGGGTGCGGGGATGAGGGGCTGGTTCGAGGGGATCCGGCGGGTGCCCGGCGGCCGGGTGTTCGTGGCCGCGGCGGCGTTGGGGCTTCTCGCGCTGGTCGCCGGGGCCGCGCTGGCGCCGGTAGTTTCCCCGGCCGACCCGGCCGCCCTGGACCTGGAGGGGAGCCTGGAGGGGCCCTCGTGGGCCCATCCCCTGGGCCAGGACCGGCTCGGCCGGGACGTGCTGGCCGGGATCCTCTACGGGGGCCGGGTGAGCCTGCTCGTGGGGTTTTCGGTGGTCGGGGTAAGCCTCGTCGTGGGCACGTCCCTGGGCCTGTGGGCGGGGTACCGGGGCGGATGGGTGGACGAGGCCCTGATGCGGGTGGTGGACGTGCTGCTCGCGTTTCCCGGCATCCTCCTGGCCATCGCCCTGGCCGGGGTGCTGGGCCCCAGCCTGCCTAACCTGGTGCTGGCCCTGTGCGCCATGGGCTGGGTGGGGTTCGCCCGGCTCGTCCGGGGCGAGGTGCTCTCGCTTCGCGAGCGCGAGTTCGTAACCGCGGCCCGGGTGCTGGGGGCCGGGCCGGTGCGGATCGCGGCCCGGCACCTCCTGCCGAACCTGGTGGGGGTGCTGGCCGTGCAGGCCACGTTTTCGCTGGCCGGCACGATCCTGGCCGAGTCCACCCTGTCGTTTCTGGGCCTGGGGCCCCAGGACGTGCCCACCTGGGGCGCGCTCCTGAGCCAGGGGGTGGACTACCTCCTCTTCGCGCCCCATCTCGCGCTTTTCCCGGGGCTGGCGATCCTCGTGGCGGTGCTCGGGATCAACGTGTTGGGCGACGTGCTCCGGGACCGGCTCGACCCCAGGGCCGCGGGCGAGGGGGGAGGGCGATGATCGTGCCCTGGGCCCGGTGGGTGCCGAGCCCCAACTGCTCGGACCGGGAGGGGTGGGAGGTGGACGCCGTGGTGCTCCACCACATCAGCCTGCCCCCGGGGGAGTTCGGCGGCGGCCACGTGGAGGCCTTCTTCCAAAACCGCCTCGACCCCGAGGCCCACCCCTACTTCCGGGAGATCTGCCACCTTCGGGTGTCGGCCCACTTCCTGATCGACCGCGAAGGGCGACTCACCCAGTTCGTGGACACGGACCGAAAGGCCTGGCACGCGGGCGAAAGCGCCCTCGATGGGGTGCCCGACGTGAACCGGTTCTCGGTGGGCATCGAGCTCGAGGGGGACGAGGTCACCCCGTACACCGAGGCGCAGTACGAGACCCTCTTTCGCGTACTCGAAGAACTGCGGGCCGCCCACCCCCGGATCCGGCCCGAGCGGATCGTGGGCCACGAACACGTGGCCCCGGGCCGCAAGCGGGACCCGGGGCCGCTGTTCGACTGGGGAAGGGTTGCCCGCTGGGCGGCTAGGCGGCTGGGCGGCTAGGCTGAGGGGGCCACACGGTCTGCCGGGAGCGGATCCGGGGACGTCGCCTTCGCTGACGCCCTCGCAGGGGCCGCCTCGGCTCGGTCCGCTGCGGCGCGTGAGGGCACGCGCCGCGGCCGCTCCCCTTGAGCCGGGCGGCCCTCGCTGCTCGGGCGTCGCGCTCCGTCGACGCCCCCGGATCCGCAGGGTTGCCCCATCTGCCCGCTTGCGCGCCGCCGCACGGTTCTGTCGCGGTCCCCCCTATCATCCCTTGGGTCCCCGTCTCCTACCGCCGGTTTTTCAAAAACCGCTCGATCGCCAGCACCGCCTTGGCCCCCTCGCCGGCGGCGATCAGGATGCGCTTGCCGAAGGTGTTCGTCACGTCGCCGGCGGCGTAGAGCCCCGGGAGGCCCGTGCGGCAGTTGCCGTCGATCTCCACCTCGCCCCGCTCGTTCACGTGCACAAGGTCGCGCACCAGGTCGCTGTTGGGCACGAGGCCGATCTCCACGAAGATGGCCTCCACGGGCAGCACCTCCTCGGCCCCGTTGTCCTGGTTTCGCACCACGAGCACCTCGGCCCGTTCGGCGCCCTCGATGCGCAGGGGATCCCGGTTCTGGAGCACCACGATGGCCTCGGTGGCGGCCACCTTCTCCTTGAGATACTCGTCGGCCCGGTAGGTCCGGGTGACCAGGGTGACCCTGGCCCCGGCCTCGGCCAGCCCCAGGGCCGCCTGGGCCGCGGAGTTCCCCCCGCCCACCACCGCCACCTCGGTGCCGGCGTACCGGCCCGCCGAAAGGGCGTGAAACTCCAGCACCCCGCGCCCCCGGAACTCCTCCTCCCCGGGAATCCCCAGGCGCCGGCGTTTCATGCCCGTGGCCAGGAGCACGGTCCTCCCCCGGTACGTGGGGCCGTCCTCGGTGGCGACCTCGAACACGCCGCCGCGCTTCTCGATCGCCGTGACCGCCGTGATCTGGTGGGAGAGCTTCAGGCTTTCGAACAGCTGCTTCTGGAACCGGTCCACCAGCTCCGGGCCCGTGATGAGGTCGAACCCGGGGTAGTTCACGATGGCCGTGGAGTCCCAGGCCTGCCCGCCCAGGCTCTTGGTGAGAAAAAGGGTGTCGAGCCCGGTGAGGGCCGCGTAGATGCCGGCCGAGATGCCCGCGGGGCCGCCCCCCACGATGATGAGGTCGAAGAGGTAGTCGGAGAGCTTTTTCCCGGGGTCACACGTGAACTTCTCCCGGCAGGCGGCCGAGCAGAAGTACACGGTTTCCCCGGCGCACTCGGTGTGCGGGGCCCGGGTCGAATCCTCCACCGGCTTTCCGCACACCGGGTCCACGATGCGGTCGTTCACGGCGTCCTCCTGGGCGAGGGTCGGGGTGCCCGGGGAGTGTACGCCGGGACGCCGAGGGTGCAAGGAGCTCCCCGCCGGCCCCGGGGTTCGGCGGTGCAAGGTCTGTCGGGCCGAAGTGTGGGAGCGGCGTCCACGCCGCGATACGGGCCGAAGGCCCGCCGGTGCGATCCCTCCGTTACTAATACCTTTAAAAGTATTGCCGGGGGCGGGTGGGGGACTGGTTCCGGCCGGGCGCGAGTGCGGCACCCGATCGCCGCGCCTTTCCATGCCGTCGTCGGCTCGGCAGGGCGGGGCGGCGGTGGCGGACGTTCCGGATCTTTCAAAGCGATCCGGGCGTGGTGTCGGCGCGGCGAGGTAAGGGGCCGCCCCCGGCTCTCCACCAGCCCCCCACCCGCAGGTTTCCGTTGCAACGGCGGGGATCTGACAATACTTTCGCTGGTCTTAGTACTCTGTGCGGGACTACGGGGCCCGGCACCAACGGCTTGGCCGCCTAGCACCCGGGCCGCCCGGCCATCAAAGGTCGGTGAACTCCCCGGCCTGATCGGGCGAGTCCACGATATGGCTCGGGGTTTCCTCCTCCGGGGCGCCGGGCAGGAGGAGGTGCAGGAGCACGCCCACGACGCCGCTCAGCCCGATGCCGCCGAGCTTGAACGTGCCCGCCTCGAGGGTTGCGCCGCCGATCCCGACCACGAGGACGATCGCGATGATCGCGAGGTTGCGGGTGGCGCTTAGGTTCGGACGGGCGGAGACCAGGGTGCGCACCCCCACGGCCGCGATCATTCCGAAGAGGAGGATCAGGATGCCGCCCATGACGGGCACGGGCACGGTCTTGAGAAGCGCCCCGAGCTTGCCGACGAAGGCGAGCACGATCGCGGTGACCGCCGCGATGGCCATGAGGTGGGGCCGGAACACCCGGATTAGGGCCAGCGCGCCGGTGACCTCGGAGTAGGTGGTGTTGGGGGGGCCGCCGAACAGCGCCGCCACCGACGTGGCCAGCCCGTCGGAGAACATGGTGCGGTGGATGCCGGGATCGAGGTGGTAGTCCCGGCCGGCCACCTTGCCCACGGCGAAGATGTCGCCGATGTGCTCGATCATGGGGGCGATGGCCACCGGCAGCATGAACAGCATGGCCTCCCAGCGGAACTCGGGGAACGTGAAGTTCGGCACGGCGAACCAGGCGGCCTCCCGGACCGGGGTGAAATCCACGTGGCCGGTCAGGAGGGCCGCCACGTACCCAACGGCGGCGGCCACGAGGATCGGGATCAGGGCCAGCATCCCACGGCCCCACACCGCGACGACGACGGCCACCACCAGGCTCAGGAGGGCCAGGGGCCAGTGCTTGCTCGACATGTCCACCGCGACCGGCGCGAGCGCCAATCCGATGTTCATGATCACGGGCCCCACCACCACCGAGGGCAGCACCCGGTCGATGAACTCCACCCCCTTCACCCGGATCACCTGGCTCATGGCCATGTGCACGAACCCGGCCGCGAACAGGCCTCCCAGGGCCACCGGGATGCCCCACTCCTTGGCGGCGATCTGGATCGGGGCGATGAACGCGAAGGAGCTCGCCAGGAACACCGGCACCTTGCGCTGGGTGATGAAATAGAAAATCAGGGTGCCCACCCCGGCGGTGAAGAGCGCCACCGACGGGTCCAGCCCCGTCAGGAGCGGCACCAGCGTGAGGGCCCCGAAGGCCACGAACAGCATCTGCACACCGAGGATCAGGTCCCGAAGCATGGCGTCCTCCGTGAAGGGAAGGGGGGCGGATCTACTTCGTTCCGAACAGGCGGTCTCCGGCGTCCCCGAGGCCGGGCAGGATGTAGCCCTGGTCGTTCAGGCGCTCGTCGAGGCTCGCCGCGAACACCTCCACGTCGGGGTGGTGGCGCTCCACGTTCGCCACCCCCTCGGGCGCGGCCACGAGGCAGATCGCCCGCAGGTCGGTGCACCCGGCCTCCTTGAGCATGTCGATCGTGGCGATCAGGGAGTTCCCGGTGGCGAGCATGGGGTCGAGGATCACGGCGAGCCGCTCGGCCAGGTCCTGGGAGAGTTTGCGGTAGTAGCGCACCGGCTCCAGGGTTTCCTCGTTGCGGTAGAGCCCCACCACGTTCACCCGGGCTGCGGGGATGAGGTCCAGCACCCCCTGGAGCATGCCGATGCCGGCCCGGAGGATCGGCACCACGGCGACCTTCTTGCCGGAGAGTTTCTCCACCTCCACCGGCCCGGCCCAGCCCTCCACCGTGATCCGCTCCATCTCCAGGTTCCGGAACGCCTCGTAGGTCAGGAGGTTCGTGATCTCCCGGGTGAGGTCCCGGAACTTCGAGGTGCTGGTGTCCGAGCGGCGAAGGATTCCCAGTTTGTGGCGGACGAGGGGGTGGTCGACGACGTGGAACGGCATAAGACCTCCTTTTCTGGCTGGGCGGTTGGCGGTTCGGCCTCCGGGCCGCCGGGCCTTCGGGTTTGGCGGCGGCAAACTATCACAGGGAGGGGGGCCGGCCAAGGGGTAAAGGGGAGCGGGCGGGCGGCCGAAACGAGGGGGGAGATCACCCGTGGGAAGGAGGGGTCGGGCATGTGGCGGTGGATCAAGCGGTGGCTGTTCGGAACGGGGAAGGAACCGGAGACCCGGGGCCCGGCGGCCCCTCCGTCCCGGGCGCGGGGGGCAGCCCCCGGGGCCGAAGCCCCGAAGGAAGAGGGAACCGGGCCCGCCGCCGAAGCGGTGGGGTTTCTCACGTTCCTTGACGACCCCCCGGACGCGGTGGCCCTGCACGACCTGGGGGAAGACGACCGCCGGTTCCTCGCGGGGGTGCTCAAGCTAGTGAACGGAAAGCGCCTCGAGGTTCCGGTGCTGCCCCGGGCGGCGGTGGAGGTGTCGCGTCTCCTGGCCGAGGGAGACCCGCCGGTGGGGCGGTACGTCGAGGTGCTCGAGCAGGACCCCTCCCTCAGCCTCGAGGTGCTCCGGGCGGCGAACAGCGCCTTCTACGGATTCCGGGCGCCGGCCAAGGGCGTGAGGGACGCGGTGATCCGCCTGGGGCTTCACCCCGTGCGGGGTCTCCTGATCACGGCCCACCTGAGGGCCCGGGTGCTCAACGCGGGCCCGTTTCGCCGCCACGCCGGGTGGCTCAACGATCTATCGCTCGCGCTCGGCCGGGTGTTCCGGTCGCTCGCGGCGGATCTCGGCCTCGACCCGGAGGAGGCGGCCACCCGGGGTCTTCTGTTCCACGTGGAGCACTTCATCATTCTCGGGGCCCTCGGGGCGGTCCAGACGGCCGCCCGCCGGCAACTAGCCCCCTCGGACGTGGTCCTGGCCGAGGCGTTCCGGCGGTGCGGGGACCGGGTTCGGGAGCTCGCCGCCCAGGCCTGGGATCTGCCGGTGCTCCTGCCGGCGCCCGAGCTGGACGCGCGCCTGCGGGCCGTGCGGCGTGCAGTCGTGCGCTCGTGGGCGGGGGAGGACCCGGGGGAGGTCCCGGGGGTGGACCCGGGGCGGCTCGGCGAGGCGCTCGAGAAGGTCAGGCCCGGTTAGCGCGGCGAGCCCCAACGAACCTCCACGAAGCACCGCGAAAGTACCTTCGTGGGGCGGGTGGGGGCCGCTTCCGTTCGTGCGGGAGTGCGGCATCCTGCTACGGTAGGAGCCACGCCCGGCGCTCCAGCAGGCCCCACGCCCCGGACCGTGCCTATTTAGCCGCCGGAGCAATAACCTCCGAGTCAGGGTTCGGGGGTGGGAGCGGCGACCGTGTCAGGTGCCAGAGGACAGAAGACAGAGGACAGGGGGTTCTGTCCTCTGAATTCTGACCCCCGATACGGCAGCCGCTCCCACAGGTTGGGGAAGCCTAGCGATCTGGAATCACAAATGGTTTTAGCGTCCTAGCGTCCCAGCGGGACGTAGCGCCCGGCCCCCATCAGGAGAAGAATCTCCCGCACCACCTTGGCGGCCAGTACCGCGCTCTTCCCCGTGGGGTCCCACCCGGGGGAGAGCTCCACCACGTCGGCCCCCACGATCGGCCGGTCGGAGTCCCGGATCGCTCGCAAACAGGCCTCGAACTCCCGGTAGGTGATGCCCCCGGGTTCCGGGGTGCCGGTGCCGGGGAGGTGGGCCGGGTCGAACACGTCCAGGTCCACCGAGAGGTACAGGGGACCGCCCGCGCGATCGAGGGCGCGCCGGATCCCCTCGGGATCGGCCGGGAACAGGGTTCCGTGCTCCCGCATCCACCCGAACTCCTCCCGGGTGCCCGAGCGGATGCCGAACTGGGCGACCCGTTCGGGCGGCAGGAGGTCGAGGCAGCGGCGCACCGCGCAGGCGTGGGAACGGGCCTCGCCCAGGTACTCGGGTCTGAGATCCGCATGGGCGTCGAACTGGAACACCGCGAGGTCCGGGTGCCGTTCCAGGTGGGCCGCCACCAGGGGCGGAGTCACGGAGTGCTCGCCCCCAAGGGCGAGAAGGCGGGTGCCCGTCGCCAGAACCTCCCGGGCCGCCTCCCCGATCTCGGCCCAGGGGTCGGGCCCGGCCAGGTCCAGGTCCCCGAGGTCGGCCACCTTCGTCCCGTCCAGATCGAGGTCCAGGGCGAGGGAGTAGGTTTCCAGGACCCAGGAGGCCTCCCGGATCGCCCCCGGGCCGAACCGGGTGCCGGGCCGGAACGAGCAGGTGCCGTCGAAGGGAATCCCTAGAAGCGAAAAGGGCGCGCCCGGCGCGCCCTCGCATTCCAGATAACCCTTGGCCCGGAGGTTCATCCGCCGATCGCCTCGCGAAAGTAGGTGGGCAGCGTGAAGCAGGCGGTGTGGATCTCCGGGTTGTAGTACCGGAATCCCCCATCCATGGCCGCGACCCGTTTGGCGTCCGGGCCGTCCAGCGGGTTGGGGCCCTTGCTCGCGAACCCAAACGACCAGGCCCCTCCGGGATACGTGGGCACCGAGGCAATGTAGGGCCGGACCCAGGGGAACGACGCCTTCAGGTTCCCCAGAATGTTCCGGATCTCCTTCCCGTCGAAGAACACCGACCCGATCTGGGCCGTGAGGACGCCGTCGTCCCGGAGCGCTCGGTGGCAGTCGGCGTAGAAGGACTTGCTGAACAGCCCCACGGCCGGGCCGATGGGGTCGGTGGAGTCCACGATCACCACGTCGTACTGCCCTGCTTTGCCCTTCACGAACTCGATCCCGTCCTCGTAGCGGATGGTGAGCCGGGGGTCGTCGAGCGAGCAGGTGAGGGTGGGGAAGTACTCTTTGCACACCTCCACCACCTTCTCGTCCAGTTCCACCATGTCCACCCGTTCCACCGTGGGGTGCCGCAGGGCCTCCCGGGCGCTTCCGCCGTCGCCACCGCCGATGATGAGCACCGAACGGGGGTTGGGGTGGGTGAAGAGCGGCACGTGCACGAGCATGTCGTGGTAGATGAACTCGTCCTTCTCGGTCAGCATGAAGATGCCGTCCAGAAGAAGCACCTTGCCCATGAGGGCCGTGTCCACGACGTCTATCTTCTGGTACCGACTCTCGCCGGAGTAGGGGTACCCGGTCACCCGGACCCCGATGGCGTAGCCCTCCCTGTGGACTTCCCGAAACCAAAGGTCAACCGGTTGCGTCATTTCTCCTTCTCCCACAGCACGACGCCGGCGAACGCGGCGCCCTTGTTTTCCACCTTGTGTTCCGCCTCGGCCGTGACGATCTCCTTGATCGCCTGGCCCCTCGTTTTCATGCCCTCCTGGGCCATCCGGGTCACGATCTCCCGGGTGATGTCGGCACGGCCGTACGCCGAGTACTCCATGATCAGTCCGGGCTGGGCCGGATCCTCGGGGACGGCCACCGCCACGGCGGCCGATATGATCTCCCCGGGCACCGAGCAGGTGATGGCGGCGTAGGCCACCGGCACCAGGGCGCCGGGGGGAAGCCGCGCGGGCTCCATGGGTTGGCACCCCGGCGGGAGGATGCTCGACATCTTGACCAGGTTCGTGTTGCCGATGCCCGCGTCCAAAAGCGCCGCGTCAAAGGCGTTGAGCTCCATGTAGCCCTCGGCGTGGCCCGACACCAGGAAGTATCGGGTGGGAGTCGGGATGAGCATCGGAGTTTCTACACGGCAACGGCCACGGGTTTGTGGCGCAGGGGGCCGTCCACGTCCAGGACGCCCCGGGGCACCTCCCGGGTCTCGGTGCGCTGGGCCCCGAGTTTCTCGGCCAGGTACTGGTGGGCAACCCACGGGTTCACGGAGTCGCCGCAGGTGAACAGGTCCACCGCCGCGTACCCGTACTCGGGCCACGTATGGATCGCCAGGTGGCTTTCGGAGATCACCACCACCCCGCTCACGCCGTGGGGGCTGAAGTGGTGGAACACGCTCTGGACAATGGTGGCCCCGCTCACGGCGGCGGCCTCCTTCATGAACCGTTCCACGCGTTCCGTATCGTTCAGGATGTCCGGGTCGCACCCGTAGTACTCGCCGAGGATGTGTCTGCCGAGGTTCTGGATCACCGTACTCACCTCCTCTGTGCTGGAGAAACGGCCAGCGGTACGGTCGGCCGGGTCAGAAGCTGGGGGGGCTCGCCACCCAAAGCACCTGCACCGGCCGTTTGCCGGTGTTCGCGAGCCAGTGCCTCCGATCGGCCGTGTAGTAGAAACAGTCGCCCTTGCGAGCCCGGTGGACCCTGTCGCCCAGGTGCACGTCCACCTGCCCCGCGAGGACGAACCCGAACTCCTCGCCCTCGTGCCCCTCGATGGGCTCGGTGGAGGCTCCGGGTTCGAGTTCCACGAGCACGGGCTCCATGAGGTGGCGGTGGGCCCGGGGAATCAGGAAGCTCAGGAGGAACCCCTCCTCCGACTCCCCGGACGGGACCCGGTCTTCCTTCCGGAACACCACCGGCTCCTCGCGGTCGCCGTCTTCCCGGAAAAACTCCCCCAGGGTCACCCCGAGGGCGTTCAGGAGGTCCTGGAGGGTGGCGATCGACGGCGAGGTTGCGTCGTTTTCGAGTTGCGAGATGAACCCTTTCGTGAGATCGGCACGGTTGGCCAGGTCCTCTTGTGTGAGGCCAGCCTGCAGCCGAAGCCTTCGTAATTTCTCGCCGATTTTCAAAGCGCTCGGCCCCTTGGGTTTAAAGTTCGTAAACCGGGCGTTTGTTTATGATTCCTAAACGCCCGGTTTATCGAGGGGGCGCATTCATACCCGACAGCGGGGCAGAAGTCAAGGAGTTTTCCGGGGGGACCCGCCGGGGTGGGAGTGCCCGCCCGCGAAGCCGGTTTCGATTTGACTTGGGGGCGACCAAGGATTATGAAGGACGGTCAGATTTTCGATCCCTGTGCAGTGATTCCCGTTGCGGGGCCGTCTGCGTGCGGCCCCGGAGGGAGGAAAACCATGGAGACGGGCGAAGCCCAACCTCCGAGTCGAACCATCCTGGCCACGGCCGGGAAATTTCTGGCCGCGGTTCTCGCACTCCTTCCTCTCGCCGTTTCCCTTTCCCCCGCCGACCGCAGCCCCGTGGGGGCTCTGCCGAACCGACCCGATCCCAAGCCGGGCGGGCTCGTGCTGTTCGATCCCCGCACGGTGGGCGAGTTGGAGTCGGTGCTCGATCGGGTGTGGGCCGAGGTGGAGCCGGGCGAGGTCCCCAACGTGGCACCGGCGTCTCTACCCCCCGGGCTCGACCGGCTGCCGCCGGTCCGGCGGAAAGACCTGTTCGTAAGGGCGGTGATCCCCCACGTGGTCGCCGCGAACCAGGGGGTGCGGGCCGAGCGCCGGTCGCTCATCGCCCTGGCCAAACGCCTCGAGCAAGGGGAACCGCTTACCGAGGTCGGAACGATCTTCTTGCTCGATCTCGCGAGGCGGTACCGGGTGAAAACCGGCGCAGCGGAGTTGCGGGAAGCGCCCGAACCCGTGGTGCGCGAACTCCTGGTCCGGGTGGATGAAGTGCCCGTTCCGCTGGCCGTGGCGCAGGCCGCGCTGGAGTCGGCGTGGGGAACCTCCCGGTTCGCCGTGGAGGGGAACGCGCTGTTCGGGCAGTGGGTGTTCCGGTCCGATGCGGGCATGGCGCCCCGGGACCGGCCCGAGGGGGCCCGGTACGCCGTGGCGGCGTTCCCCGGACTGGGCGAGGCGGTGGAGGGGTACCTGCGCAACCTGAATACCCTGTGGGCTTACGAGGAGTTCCGTGCTCTACGGGCCCGGGCCCGGGCCAAGGGCCGGGACCCCGACCCGGACATCCTGGCTTGGGGCCTTCTCCGGTACTCGGTCCGGCGGGAGGCGTACGTGGAGGAGGTGCTGGCCGTGATGCGGCACAACCGGCTCCATCGGTACAGCGGCGCGGAGTTGGTGCGCCTTTCGCCCGAGTCGGTGGAGGAGGCCCTGCTGGGCGTGCGCACCGCGGCCGGCGAGAGGGGGGGCAGCGCCGACGCATGAGGGGACGGCCGGGCGGGCGCTGGTTCTTCTCGTGGGTTCTCGGAGCCATGGCGATCCATCTGGGGTTCGCAGCGGCCGGAGGCGCCACGCCGGTTCCCGAAGAACCCGTACGGATCCTCCTCTACCACCGGGTGGGGGACGGCCGGTATCCGACGACCAACGTAACCGTCGAGGCGTTTCGGGCCCAGATGGAGTGGCTCCGGGACAACGGGTTCACCGTGGTCTCGACCCGGGACCTGGAAGCCCACCTCCTGGACGGCCGCCTCCTTCCCCCCAAACCGGTGGTCCTCCAGTTCGACGACGGGTACCGGAGCGTTCTCGAGACGGCCTGGCCGGTCCTCCGGGAGTTCGGGTACCCGTTCACCGTGTTTCTTCCCACCCGGGCCCTTGATGATGGGTATTCCGACTATCTCACCTGGGAAGAGGTGGAGGGGCTCGCCCGGGAGGGGGTGGAGTTCGGGGTGCACGGTCACCGGCACCTGCGGCTCGGGCGCCCCCGGGACGGCGAGGCCTCCGAGGAGTATCGAAGCCGGGTGAGGGTGGAGTTCGCCCGCTCGGCGGAACGATTTCAGGCCCACGGCCTCGAGCCCCGGTGGGTCGCGTACCCGTACGGCGAGTACGGCCCCGCCGTGCTGGAGGCCTGTCGCGAGTTGGGGTTTCGGCTGGGCTTCACCCAGGACCCCGGGGCCGTGCCGCCGGGCGGGGACCCGTTTCGGATTCCCCGGTTCGCCGTGGTGGGCTCCCTGGCGGACCTGGGGACCTTCCAGGAACGAATGACCTACGGCGCCCTGCTGCTCCGCGACCTGGAGCCGCCGCCGGGCCCCCTCGCGGCAGCCGACGTTCCCCGGTTTGCGGGACGCCTCGTGGAGCCCGAACGGTACGAGCCGGGGGTCAATCTGTTCGTCAGCGAGGCCGGGCGGCTCGATGCGCGATACGACGCCGCGACGGGGCGGTTCGAAGCGCCGGGGTTTCGGCTGACCCGGCGGATCAACCGGGTCCTCGTGTCGGCCCGGGAGCGGGCGACGGGCCGGTTCGCCCTGGCGTCCTGGCTGCTCGTGGGCCCCGGGACGGAGTAGCGGCGGTTGCCATGAACCCGGCGTCAATACAGGCGCGTAAGGACATCGCGAGGGCATGGCGCCTGCTTCCGGCCGGGTGCGGGGGCGGTACTCGATTGCCGCGCCTTCTCATGCCGTTGCCAGGCCGGTGGGTCGGGGCCTCGGTGGCGGAGGTTCCGGGTCT
>NZ_BAAHXI010000050.1:0-30240 GCF_054656955.1 Deferrisoma palaeochoriense | reverse complement strand
GTAAGCGCCGGGGCGCGCGCTGGCGGGCGGGGCAAGGGGCCCCCCTCCGGCCGGGCGCGAGTGACGGCACCCGAACCGCCACGCAGCCCGGACCCCGGGCGGTGGCTCCATGGCCACTCGCCCAGACGCGGCGGGTTCGTGGTACGAGCGATGGAGGCACTGCGCGGCTTTTCGCGGGGGCAGCACCCGGCTCTCCGGGAGGCCCCTTGCCCCCCAACGCGGGCGATGGGTCCGTGTCAGTTGGAAGGGGGGCCGCTGCGGCCCCCCGACGTTCAGTACCGCGGCAGGGCGCCCGCACCGCCCAGGGATACGAGCCGACCCCTTGTCGGTTCGCTCTGCACGATCTCGATCGAGGCCGCTTGACCCAAGGCCTCCTCCATCGCGAGATCCCAGACGTCCTCCACCCGTTCCACGGCCGAGCCGCCGCAGGTCGGGCAGGGGCCTTCCCCCGTGCGCAGGCGGCCGCAGGCGGAGCACCGGCCGCCGGGTTCGGTAAACCCGCGGGCCACGGCCAGGGTGCGCACATTGCGGTTATGGAGCGCCTGGAGCACCGGGTCGGCACCGAGCACCCCTTCCTCCTCGATCCGGGAAAGGGTCCGCGCCTCTTCCCGTGCCTCGATCGCTCGGGAGGCCTCCAGGGCCCGTTTGGCAAGTTCCTCCGATGAGGCTTCCAGCAGGAGGGGGAACGGTTCGGGTTCGACGCGGCCGCGAACCTGGGGGTCGAGGTGCTCCAAGAGGGCACCCCGGAAGGCCGGAGATGCCCCTAGGAGAATGTGTTCCACCCCGAGCTGCCGTGCAAGGGCCTCCACCACGTTGGCGAGCGCCTTCGCCTCGGAGTGGCGCAACTCCGTTTTCAGCCGGTCCCGTTCGTCCCGGGTCAGGTACCGGCGCGGATCCCACCGGTCGGAGCACACCTCCCGAATCTTGAGGCCCTCGATCGTGAGGAGTTCTTGGCATAGTCCGGCCTGGGTGAGGGCGACCCGGCTCCGGGCTTCTGAGGCGAGTACCACCAGGGCCTGCTCGTGTTCGTCGATCGCCCGGACGAGGGGTCGCACATAGGGCCGCGGGCCCACGTGGACCTGGTCGTCCACCTGGATCGGCAGGGTGAACATGCGCCAGAGTCCCGCCGCGCCGCACGTGAATAGGGCCAGGCCGCGGGCCTGGGTGGGCGGCGGGTCGGCGAGCAGCGCCGTCTCCAAACGGGACACCTCGTTTTCCACCGCAGGACCTCCGGCTTCCCGTGTTTCCCTCAAAAGGTCCTTTACGGCGGCCTCCCACCCCCCGCGCGCCCGGCGTTCCGGCCCGAGGTCCAGGTAAAGGCTTACGACCGGCGCTGTGCCTTCCTTCCATCCGGCCAGTTCCCGCACTTGGCCGGGTGTGGGGAGCACGTGTACGGGAGAGTTCACCGCGGTCTCGAACAGTTCCTTCACCTCCTCGGTCTCTTGCGGCGACAGGATCTGTTCCATGGAAACGTTAACCGGCGTGGTCATTGCGCGTTCCTCCTTTCGTCGGTTCGCCCGCCCTACCGGAAGGCGGCCGGGCGGGCCTCGAAACCATTCCAGCCGACAGGGGGCCGATCCGGCGGCGTTCACGGACCCCCGGGGATTCCCGAGGGGGCAGTGAAGGCGAGGAATGCGGGCGGGTTCCCGCCCGTTCCCGAGTTACCCCGTGGCGTCGGCACCCGGCGAGGGGGCTTGGGCGAGCAGCCGATGGGCCTCCTCCGTGCCCACCCCGAGCACCTGCCCAACCTCCCGCGGTGACAGGCCGTGTTCGTCTCGCAGCACCGCCGCCTGACGGACATCGGCCCGCCCGCCGGCAAACACCTCCTTCTCCTCGACAAGGAGGTCCGGGGTGGGCTCGTCCGAAGGCAGAGCGTCCTCCCACCGGGGCAGGTCGTCGGGCTGATACCAGTCGTAGAACTCGTCGTCCACGAGGGTCGGATTTTCCACCGGAACCGGGTTTTCGAGGGTCACGCTCCAGAGCCGCTGGAGCCGCCGCTCCCGGAGGACCGTGTCGCGGATCACCCTGTACAGCCGCCCCAAAAGCCAAACCCGCAACGACTGATCCGAGGGTTTCCGCCGCCGAAGCCGCCAGGCCCTCGCCAGCGCGTCGGCCACCACCTCGGGCGCCGTGGGTTCGCCGGGAAGCAGGTCCCCCATGGACCGGTGGTACGCGAGATCCCGCCTGGCGCGGTAGAGAAGTTCGGGCAGATGGGGCTCGACGGCCTGCCAAAATGCCTCTCGGTCACCAGCCAGAGCTCGGCCCCAGAGATCGATTTCGGAACCGTCGGATCGGATCGTGCCACCCATGGTGTCACCTCCTTCGGCCGGTTTTCCGTGCGCGGTTGGGCCCTGACGGGCCGCTCCAAACCTAATCATCGGCCGGCGGGAGGCAACGAGGAGCACAAAGAAAAACGGGCCCCGGGGAGGCAGAGGACTCCACCGGGGCCCGCTCTTCGGGGGGAAGGGCAGGGAAGAATATTGCGGCCGGTACCCCTTCAGACCGCCGCCTTCAGGAGAAACGTGCGGGGGTCGAGCACCAGGGGGTGCGTTTCCCCCTTCGTTCCGGTCGCCCGGACCACGCGAAGCTCCACCCCCTCGGAACCGGGTTCCAGGGTCAACCCAAGGTGGGCGTGGGGCAGGGCCTTTTCCAGCCCCTCGCCCGGGTCGCCCTGGTCCCGGTGGGTCCGGACCGCCGCCCACACCTTGAGGCCGCGGTTGCGGGCGAACTCGCCGAGGTCCTGGAGGATCGCCTCCAGGTCTTCACCGGCGTCGAACCCATCCACCACCACGGCCCGGGGCGAGAAGATCGATTGCTCCACCAGGTCGATGAGCCGCTCCTCCAGTTTCTGGACCGAAAAGCTCTGCACCCGGAAGGTCATGATGAAGCGGTTGCGCTCGACCTCGGCCCAGACCTCGCGGCTGCGCTCGAGTTCGTAGCCCTCCGCGAGGTCGCGGAAGAGTTCCTCGTACCAAGCCTTCACGTGGTTCACGGTGTCCCCGATGCTCACGTGGAGCACCGGGTTCCCCCGGAGCAGGTTGTCGAGCGCCACCTGGATCAGGAAGGCCGTCTTTCCGGTCCCCGCCCGCGCGGCGACGAGACCGACCTGCCCCGGGGCGAGGCCACCCTCGCGGGTCTGGTCGAGGATCCGGAGGGGATTGCGGGCCACCAGTTCGTTCTTCAGCATCTGCGCGCTCCTGTCGCTCAGTCGGATCAGCACGGCCACGGGACCACCCCCTACGCCGCGGACTCCTTTTTGAGCTCCTCCTGGTACTTCTTCTTGAGTTCCTCGGCCACGCTCTGGGGCACCGGCCGGTACTTGGCGAACTCCATCGTGAACTCGGCCTTGCCCTGGGTGGCCGACCGGAGCACCGTGGAGTACCCGAACATCTCGGCCAGCGGCACCTCGGCCTCGATCACCGAGTAGAGACCGTCCTCCGAGGTGCCGACGATCATGCCGCGGCGCTGGTTCAGGGTGGCCAGCACCTGGCCCTGGAACTCGGAAGGGGTTTCGACCACCACCTTCATGACGGGTTCCAGGATGACGGGCTTGGCCTTGGGGTAGGCCTGCCGGAAGGCGCCGATGGCCGCTTGCTGGAAGGCCATGTCGGAGGAGTCCACCGAGTGGGCCGCTCCGTCGTTGATCACGACCCGCACCCCGGTGATCGGGGCCCCGATCAGGCTGCCCTTCTTAAGGCAGGCCTGGAACCCCTTGTCACACGACGGGATGTACTCCCGGGGGATCACGCCGCCCACGATCTGGTCCACGAACTCGTACTCGCCCTCCTCCAAGGGTTCGATGTATCCGGCCACGCGGCCGTACTGGCCCGAACCACCGGTCTGCTTCTTGTGGAGGTAGTCGAACTCGGCCCGCTGGGAGATGGCCTCCCGGTACGCCACCTGGGGCTGCCCGGTTTCCACCTCGGCCTTGTACTCCCGGCGCATCCGCTCGATGTACACGTCGAGGTGGAGCTCTCCCATGCCCTGAATGATCGTCTCCCCGCTCTCCGGGTCCACGAAGGTCCGGAAGGTGGGATCCTCCTTGGAGAACCGGTTCAGCGCCTTCGACATGTTGACCTGGCTCTTCGAGTCCTTGGGGTACACGGCCAGGCTGATCACCGGTTCGGGCACGTACATGGAGGTCATGGTGAGCCGCATGCCCTCGGCGCAGAAGGTGTCGCCCGAGGCGCAGTCGATCCCGAACATGGCCACGATGTCGCCGGAGTTTGAGGCCTCGATCTCCTCCATCTGGTTGGCGTGCATCCGGCACAGCCGGCCCACCTTGAACTTCTTGCCGGTTCGGGCGTTGACCAGGGTGTCGCCCTTGCGGATCACGCCCTGGTACACCCGCACATAGGTGAGCTGGCCGTACCGGCCGTCCTCGAGCTTGAACGCCAGGCCCACCGTTGGCTTTTCGGGATCGGATTCCAGCGGCACCTCGGCCTCGTCGCGCTCCATGTCGAGCGCCACGTTCTGGATGTCGTAGGGGCTCGGGAGGTAGCGCACCACCGCGTCCAGCAGGGGCTGGACCCCCTTGTTCTTGTAGGCCGACCCCATGAACACCGGGGTGAGTTCCCGGGCCAGCACGCCCTTGCGGATGGCGGCGTGGATCTGGTCCTCCGTGGCCCGTTCCTCGAGCACGGCCTCCATGAGCTCGTCGTCGAACATGCTCGCCGCATCGAGGAGTTCCTCTCGCCGCGCCAGGGCCTCCTCCATCAGGTTTTCGGGGATGTCCTCGTAGCGCACGTGCTCGCCGTTGTCGCCGTCGAAGTACACGGCCTTCATCTTCACCAGGTCCACCACCCCCTGGTGGTCGGCCTCGAGCCCGATCGGGATCTGCATGAGCACGGCGTTGTGCTGGAGCTTGTCGCGCAGTTGGTCCAGCACCCGGTACGGGTTCGCGCCGGTGCGGTCGCACTTGTTGACAAACGCGATCCGGGGCACCTTGTACCGGTTCATCTGCCGGTCCACCGTGATGGACTGGCTCTGGACCCCGCCCACGGCGCAGAGCACCAGGATCGCGCCGTCCAGCACCCGCAGGGCCCGCTCCACCTCGATGGTGAAGTCCACGTGGCCCGGGGTGTCGATGATGTTGATGAAGTGGTCGGCCCACTCGCAGAAGGTGGCGGCCGACTGGATCGTGATGCCGCGCTCCTTCTCGAGTTCCATGAAGTCCATGGTGGCCCCGGCGCCGTCCTTGCCCTTCACCTCGTGGATCGCGTGGATCCGGTTGGTGTAGTAGAGGATACGCTCGGTCAGTGTGGTCTTGCCCGAGTCGATGTGGGCCGAGATGCCGATGTTGCGGATCTTGGAGATGTCCTTGATCATGTCCTCTGCTCCTATAGGGGTTCTAAAATTCTCCCTTTTCGCGTGCCACGGCGGCGCTTTTCGGTTCCCCCCGAAGAACGCCGCCGGGGCCGGGCCGAAAAGAGTCGGGCTTTATACGGGTCGGGATCTCGGGAGTCAAGAAAAAAATCGGTCGACGGTCGTTGGTCGTCGGTCTACGGGCCGGGGGCCGGTCGCCGGCCCGGGCCTGTTCGCCTGGGGGGCTTGGCACGAAAAAACGGGCTGCCGGGAGCCGGCAGCCCGTTTTTCGCCCTGCCCAGGGCGGATCGGTCAGCCGAGATCCCAGGGGGCCGGCACCCCGTCCTTGAACCGGGCCGGCACCCGGAAGTAGCCCGCCTCGTCCGCCAGGCGTACGAGGCGGGTCGCCTCCTCCATGCCCACCTCGTTCATCAGCGCAAACGGGCCCTTAGGCCAGGCCAGGGCCGTTTTCACCCCGAGTTCCAGATCCTTGAGGCTCACTACCTCCCGGTCCACGAGGTGGGTGGCGATGGAGAAGATCGCTCCGAGCAGGTGGTCGCGCACCTTGGCTCGGGCCGCAGGGTCCGTGTTCACCGGGCCGTCCTCCAGGTTCCAGGGTTGGCCCGACTCGAACTGGCGCTTGAGCGCCTCGGGTACCGGGGGGTACCCGATGTCTGTGTTGCCCAGGTACTCCACCATCGACACGGCAGCGTGGTAGGCGGTGCCGAGCCCCGAGCCGTTCTGGACCCACATGATGCCGTACTTGAGGCCGAGGGCCTCCTTCGAGATGTCCTCCAGGGTGGCCACGTTGTAGGTCTGGCCGTCGTAAAAGGAATCCAGCACGTTGTAGCTCGCGATGAAGATCGGGTTGATCGCAAACCCCGGGAAGTCCTTGACCGTGATCGGGATCTTCCCGTTCTTCCGGGCGAACTCCATCAAGGCCTCGTACGTCTCGTCCGAGGTGTGCTTCGACCGGATCACCTCCACGAGCTTGTTCACGTTGGCCGGGAAAAAGTAATGGAGCCCGGCCGTGCGCTCGGGCCGGTCCACCCGTTCCATGAGCTTCTCGATGAGGAAGGTGGAGGTGTTGCTCACGAGTATCGCGTCGGGCCGGCAGTGATTGGAGAGGTCCTCGAAGATCTGGATCTTGAGGTCCATCTTCTCCACGGCCGCCTCGATCACCAGGTCACAGTCCGCGAGACCCTCGTAGCTCGCGGTACCCCGGATCTTCGAGGTGATCGCGTCCATCTGCTCCTGGGTCATCTTGCCCCGCTCCACCCGCTTTTGGAGGGCGGCCTTGACGAACCGGTCGAACATCTTCTGCACCAGTTCGTCGTTGAGTTCCTTGTAGACCACCTCGTAACCCGACGCCGCCGCGTTGAGCCCGATGGCCGAACCCATCACCCCGAAACCGACCACACCGACCTTCTTGATCTCCGCCATGTCACTCCTCCTCTCGCTGGGACCAACCGCGGTTCTCCCGCTCCATGTGAACCAAGGCGCACAGGATACCAAACGGATGGTCGGGAAGGAAGAAAAACCTCGTCTGCTGCGTATGCGAACGAGGTTTGGTCAGGCCAGGAGCATCCGGTCGGAGAGTTCGTCGTCGTCGGTGCGGACCTCGTGGAACTTGTCGAGGAGGTCCTTCACGGTGAGGCCTTTGCGCTCGTCGCCGGAGACGTCCAGGATGATCCGGCCCCGGTGCATCATGATGGTGCGGTTGCCGTGGCGAAGCGCCTGCTCCATGTTGTGGGTGACCATGAGCGTGGTCAAGCGGTCGCGCTCAACGATCCGGTCGGTGAGGTCCATGACGAGGTGGGCCGTTTTGGGGTCGAGCGCGGCGGTGTGCTCGTCCAGCAGGAGGATCTTGGGCCGGCGCAGGGTGGCCATGAGCAGGGTGATCGACTGGCGCTGGCCCCCCGAGAGAAGCCCCACGGGATCGCGAAGCCGGTTCTCGAGCCCCAGGCCCAGGGTGGCGAGAAGCGCCCGGAACTCGTCACGATCGTCCTTTCGCACCCCGGGCCGAAGTCCCCGGGCGAGCCCCCGGCGGGCCGCGATGGCGAGGTTCTCCTCGATGGTCATGGAGGCGGCCGTGCCCTTGAGCGGATCCTGGAACACCCGGCCGATGTCCCGGGCGCGCTCGTGCTCGGGAAGCCGGGTCACGTCTCGGCCGTCGATCCGGATGGTGCCGGCGTCCACCGGAAACGCGCCGGCCACGGCGTTGAGAAGGGTGGACTTCCCCGCGCCGTTCGAGCCGATCACGGTGACGAAGTCGCCGTCGGCCACGTGGAGGTCCACCCCCGAGAGGGCCACGTTTTCGTTGACGCTCCCCCGGTGGAAGATCTTGATGAGCCCCTCGATCTGGATCACGCCACGGCCCTCCGGCGAAGGAGTTTTGAGCGAAGCCCGGGAACCCCGAGGGCCACGACAACGAGCACCGCGGTGATCAGATTGAGATCGCTGGGGGTGAGGGCGAGGTCACCGAACCGGATGGAGAGCGCGGTGGCGATCGCCAACCGATAGACCACCGAGCCCAGCACCACGCCCACCAGGGCCCGCCCCACCGACCCCTCGCCCACCAGGGCCTCCCCGAGGATCACCGACGCGAGCCCCGCTACGATGGTTCCGACCCCCATCCCCACGTCGGCCGATCCCTGGCTTTGGGCCACCAGGGCGCCCGAGAGGGCCACGAGCCCGTTAGAGAGGGCGAGCCCCAGCATGATGGTCACGGTGGTGTTCACCCCCTGGGCCGTGATCATGGCCGGGTTGTCACCGGTGGCCCGGAGGGCGAGCCCCAGTTCCGTGTGCAAAAACCACCACAGGAGCCCCACGCAGACCACCACGACCCCGAAGAAGATGAGGGGGTAGAGGACGTAGTTGGGCATCCCGAGCCCCTCGAAGGGGCCGAACACCGTGGGCTCCGTGAGAAGGGTGATGTTGGGCCGGCCCATGACCCGGAGGTTCACCGAGTAAAGGGCGATCATGGTGAGAATGGAGGCCAGGAGGTGGAGGATCTTCAGCTTGGTGGCCAGGAAGGCGGTGACCCAGCCGGCCACCATGCCGGCGGCGACCCCGATCAGGACGGACACATAGGGATCCCCGCCGGTGGTGATCCATGTGGCCGACACGGCCGCGCCCAGGGGCAGGGACCCGTCCACCGTGAGGTCCGGGAAGTCGAGCACCCGAAACGTGAGATACACGCCCAGGGCCATGAGCGCGTACACGAAGCCCTGCTCCAAGGCCCCCATGAAGGTATAGAAACTCACAACGATCTCCGAGCGGCGAGGCGGCGAGGCGGGTGGGCGGCTGGGCGCCAAGGGAGCGGCTGGAAGGCAGGGTCCACGGGGTTCCCCTCGCCTCCCAGCCTCCCCGCGTTCCAGCTTCCCCGCCTTCCAGCCTACTCGTACACCTTGGCGGCCTTGGCCACGAAGTCCGCGGGAAGGGTGGCGCCCATGGCGGCGGCCGCCTTCTTGTTCACGTGGAGTTCGAAGTTCTTGAGGGTCTCCACCGGCATCTCGGCCGGGTTGGCCCCCTTGAGGATCCGGTCGATCATGTCGCCGGTCTGGCGACCCAGTTCGTAGTAGTCGATGGCGATGGCCGCCACGGCGCCCCGCTTCACCGAGTCGGTGTCGCCGGTCACCAGCGGCATCTTGGCCTCCTGGCACACCCGGACCACGGCCTCGAGGGCCGAGACCACGGTGTTGTCCGTGGGCACGTACACGGCGTCGGCCCGGCCTACAAGGCTCTTGGCGGCGGCCATGACCCCGGCCGAGTTGGCCACCGTGGCCTCGACGATCTCGTAGCCGAGCTCGGCCCCGGCCTTCTTGGCCAGCTTTACCAGGGTCACGGAGTTGGGCTCGCCGGCGTTGTAGATCACCCCGATCCGATTGGCCTTGGGGGCCACGGTCCGGAACAGCTTGAGTTGCTCGGCCACGGGCGACAGGTCGGTGGTGCCCGTGACGTTGCGGCCGGGGCGCTCCAGGGATTCCACCAACTTGGCCCCGACGGGATCGGTGATGGCCGAGATCACGATGGGGATCTCCCGGGTGGCCTTGGCCGCGGCCACGGCCGTGGGGGTGGCGATGGCGAGAATGAGGTCCACGCCCTCCCCCACGAACTTCTTGGCGATCAGGTTGGCCGTGGCCGGGTTCCCCTGGGCGATCTGGATGTCGTAAACGACGTCCTTGCCTTCCTCGTACCCGAGTTCCTTGAGCCGGTCGATCGCGCCCTGACGGGTGGCGTCGAGGGCCGGGTGCTCCACGATCTGGGTGATGCCGATCCGGATCGGCTTGGCCCAGGCCGCAGGGGCGAGAAGGGTGCAGGCGAGGAGCGAGACGAGGATCCGACGCATGGGACACCTCCTTTGCGGGCCGAGAACGGCACAAGGTTTGGAGCCGGACCCCGCGCGGCGCCGGGGCACTGCGGGGGCCGGAGGGTTCGAGGGCTGACTGCGGACCGGCGGTCCCCGATACCCGGCGGGGTTATACCCCGAACGTTTGACCATGTCAAAAGAAGTTTGAAGCGATCTATGCCACGTAGGCCAATCCGGTCTTTCGCCGGACCACCTCCATCGTCTCCCGGGCCACCTCCCTCGCTTTGCGCGCCCCCTCGCGAAGGATGTCGTTGAGGTCGTCGGGCCGCGCCCGGAGTTCCTCGAACCGGGCCCGGTGGGGGGCGAAGTACTCCCAGATCACGTCGATCAGCTCCTTTTTCACGTCGGAGTATTTGAGCCCCCCGGCCAGGTAGCGCTCCCGCAGCGCCCCCGCCCCGGGTTTGTCCAAGAACAGGCGGTAGATCGCAAACAGGTTGCATTTGTCGGGGTCCTTGGGGGCCTCGATCGGGGTGGCATCGGTCACGATGGACATGACCCTCTTTTTCAGGGTCGCCCGGTCCGTGAAGATGTCGATGGTGTTCCCGTACGACTTGGACATCTTGCGGCCGTCGGTGCCGGGGATCACGGCGACCTCGTCGTCGATCTCGGCCTCGGGAATGACGAAGGTCTCGCCAAAGGTGTTGTTGAACTTCTGGGCCAGGTCGCGCGTGACCTCGAGGTGCTGTTTCTGGTCCTTGCCCACGGGAACCACATGGGACTGGTAGAGCAGGATGTCGGCGGCCATGAGCACCGGGTAGGCGAAAAGTCCGTGGTTGGGCTGGAGCCCCTTGGCCACCTTGTCCTTGTACGAATGGCACCGTTCCAGAAGGCCCATCGGGGTGAGGGTCGAGAGGACCCAGGTCAGTTCCTGGACCTCCACGACGTCGGACTGGACCCAGAAGGTGGCCTTCTCGGGGTCGAGCCCCAGGGCCAGGAACGCAGCCGCGGCGTCCCGGGTCCCCTGGGCCAGGGCGGCCCCGTCTGTGACCGAGGTCATGGCGTGGTAGTTGGCGATGAAGCAGAAGAGATCGGCCTCGTTCTGGTAGGCGATCATCTTTCGCATCATGCCGAAGTAGTTGCCGATGTGGAGCGCTCCGGAGGGCTGGATCCCAGAGAGCACGCGTTTCATCGTTGGACCTCCTCGATCGTCGGCGGGAAAGGATGGCGTGTTCCGCAAATGAAGCGGGCCGCGTTCTCCGCCCGGGGAGCCCGCGGCCCGTCTGGCCCGGCCGCGGGGGTCGTCCCGCGGCCCGAAGATCGACGCATCACGCCGGCCGGCCCTGCGGGTCCCGGGTCCGCCAGCGCCACCAACCGTTCCGGAAGGATGCCTCTCGTGTCGTCATGGCGCGTGGAGATAGCAGGTTCAACGCGCGGGTGTCAACCACCCCGGGCCGGCTCCCTCGGGACCGGCAGCGCGTCCTGCCATTCGGTGCGGCACGGTGGGCCGGGGGCGAACCAGAATCCCGCGAGCCTCCCTGACGAATCCAGGTGGATCGCGCTCGCCGACGAGGTGCCGAACCGCGACCCCGGCTCCGGGTGAATGCACAGCGGGGTCGCCCCGGGGGCGTCCACCCCGTGGTCCGAAAGGAACGAGAACAGGGCCCCGGGCGACGGGTCCCCCCGGGCCGCGAGGTCTTCCATGCGGCGAAGAGACCGGCGGGCCTTGGGGTCATCGGGGTCCCGAAACCGGGCGTTGGTGATCACGTGGCACCCGGGCAGAAGTCGGTAGGTCAGGGTGTTGCCGGGGGAGTGGTCCACCACGAAGGCCCGCTCCGCGTCGGCGATCAGGAGCGTGTAGGACTTGCAGGCCGGCGCAACCCACTCGGCGAACCGGCGGGCTTCGTCGGCCGAGGCGTGGCGAAGGGTTTCCAGGACCACGGTTCCCCGACTGCAGGCGCTGGGCCCCTTGGCCAGGGTGCCCTCGTGGTTGGCCAGGGTCACGAGGAGGCCGGCGTCGAGGTTCACCCCGAGCCAGGTTCCCCCGGCCACCCGGTCCCGGGGGCCAACGATCCGTGGGGTTTCCACGAGCACCGTCGGGGGATCCCAGGCCCGGTCGAGGTTCTCGTCGCGGTTTCCGGCGAAGACCACCGGCCGTTCTGGAAACACTTTAAACCAGAGATGCAGCGTGCACACGGGAACCTCCTTCGCGTCGCCCCCGACCGTGGTGATCCCAAAGAACCAACCACGGGGTTTGCCCGATCACCTGCTCTCGCCCCGGCCTCCACCTGTCCCGGGAATCAGCCCCCGCCCGGGCGGTGTGCCGGCAGGCGGACCCGGGCGCGCCAAAGGGCCGCCCCGGCCAGCGCCGTGGTGGCGGCCGAGAGCCCGGCGGTGGCCGCCTCGCCGCCCCAGGCCCAAAGGGGCGCGCCCAGCAGCGCCCCCGTCATGCGCCCCAGGCCGAGCACGGCGAAATAGGCGCTGAGGAGCGTGGCCCGGCTCCGGGGGGCGATCTCGGTGCACACGGAAAACGAGGTGACCACAGTGAACTCGAAGCACAGGAATAGGGAGAACACGGCGCCCAGGGCCAGGCCGAGCGACCCGAGCGCGAGGGGGAGGAGCCCGTAGGCCGCCGTGGCCAGGGCGGTGCCCCAGCCGAGCGCCCGCGTAAGTCCGATCCGATCCGAGAGGGCGGCCGTGAGCCCCTCGCCCGAGAGTTCGGCGAGCCCCACGGCAACGGTGCTGGCGCCCAGGGCCGCAAGCCCCAGGCCGAAGCGCTCCTCCAAGATCGCGCCGTAGACCACGAACAGGTTGTCGTTGGCGAGGCTCAACAGAAAACCGAACGCGAGCATCCCCCGGGCCTGGGGGCTCCGGAGCACCTCGGACCAGACGCGCGCGACCGGCCGGCCGGCCAAGGGGCCGGGATCGGGAAACGCCCAGGCCAGCCCGGCCACCCCCACGGCCGCCAGGACCGCCAGGGCGCCAAAGGACCACGGCCACCCGGCGCTGGCCGCCACCCAGCCCACGGCCGGGATCCCCACGAGAGTGCTCCCCGCCCAGGCCGTTTCCACGAACCCCACGGCGCGCCCACGGTGGGCCAGGCCCACCCGGTTTCCCACGTGGGCCTGGATCGCCGGGTCGAACAGCGCTTTACCGAACGACGCCAGAATCACCCCGGCCGCCACGGTCCCGTACCCCCCCACGACGGCCGCGCCGGCCATCCCCGCGGCCGTGAGCCCGGCGCCCAAGAGCAGGAGCGCCCTGGGGCCCCGCCGGTCGGCCAGGGGCGCCCCCAGGGGGCCGAGCAGCGATACGAGTTGCGAGGCGGCGATGAGCGCGGTGACCGCGGCGAGCGACACCCCCAGGTGCCGAGCCAGGTCCGGGGCGAAGGGGTAGGGCA
Source organism: Deferrisoma palaeochoriense (assembly GCF_054656955.1). Taxonomy (NCBI): domain Bacteria; kingdom Pseudomonadati; phylum Thermodesulfobacteriota; class Deferrisomatia; order Deferrisomatales; family Deferrisomataceae; genus Deferrisoma; species Deferrisoma palaeochoriense. The sequence continues at coordinate 17,227 of NZ_BAAHXI010000050.1, read as the reverse complement.
GGCGGCGGGCCGTATTGATGACGGTCCGGGCGGCCACGGCCACGAGCAGGGCGGCCCAAAGGGGCGGGATGGGTCTCGGGGCGCGCATGGCCGCCGATTGTGCCCGACCCCCTCGGCCGGCGCCAGGGGCGGACGCGGCCTCGGACACGGCGCTCATCCGCGGGGACCGCGGAGGCGCTCCTCCAACGACCGCACCAGAAGCGAGACGGCCCGGTGGGCGGGGCAGGGAACGCCGAGCCGCTCGCCTTCGGCCACCACGGCCTCGTTCAGGGTGCCGATCTCCGTGGGACGGCCGGCTTCCACGTCTTGGAGCATGGAGATCCGGTTGTCTCCCACCCCCTCCAGGGCCCACCGGCTGAACCCGCCGGGGTCGTCGAGTTCGGGAAACGCGATGCCCCGGGCCCGGGCCACCCGTGCCGCCTCCTCGGCCAGGAGGTCGACCAGGCGGCAGATCGAGGGGCTTTCCAGCATCTCGCGGCCGGTGCGGCCGGTGATCGCGGCCACGGGGTTTGTGGCCACGTTGGCGATCAGCTTCTTCCACCGCACGGGCTCGACGTCCTCGACGAGCTCCACCCGTTCGCCGGCCCGTTTGAGCCGTTGGGCCAACGATCCTACGGCCCGGGGCACCGCCGGGCTCGCCGGGGGGAGATGGGGACCGATGGTGAGGAGCGGCCCCTTGCCGCCTCGGTACCGCACGGTGCCGTCGGGCCGCCTCTCGGCGCTGTGGGCCGTGATACCCCCCACGATCCTCTCGGCTCCCCACCGGGCTGCCAGGGTCTCGAGGTTTCCGAGGCCGTTTTGCACCGACAGGATCACGGTGTCGGGACCCACCAGGGGGCCGATGTCCTCCGCCGCGGTCGCGGTGTCGTAGCCCTTCACGCACACCTGAACCACGTCCGCCGGTTCTTCCGCTTCGAGCGGGTATCCCGACAGGGCGGTGCCGAGAACGTGTTCCCGGCCGTCGGGGAACACCACCGGCCGCCGCTTCTCCCGGAGTTCCGCCAGCCGCGCGGGGTCCTTCTCGACCCCTAGCACCCGGCAGCCGGCCCTCTCGTAGATCGCCGCGAAGGTGCTTCCCAGGGCCCCCATGCCGACCACCGCTACCCGGGAGCCGGCCGTCCCGTTCCGGGTCATGCCACCCCCACCTTGGGGCACAGATGGGCCACGGGGCATGGGCCGCATTTCGGCTTCCTCGCCGTGCAGAACTCCCGGCCGAGGTAGGTCAGCAGGTTGGAGAACGCGACCCAGCGGTCCCGGGGCAGGAGGGCCTCGAGGTCTCGCTCGATCCGGTCCGGCTGGGTGTGGCGCGTGAGCCCCAGTCGGTGGCTTACGCGCTTCACGTGGGTGTCCACGAACACCCCCGGCACCCCGAGGCTGTTGCCCAGAACCAGGTTCGCCGTCTTCCGGCCCACGCCCGGCAGGGTGGTGAGTTCCTCCACGGTCTCGGGGACCCGGCCACCGAACCTCTCCACGATCTCCCGGCAGCAGGTCTGGAGGGTTCGGGCCTTCTGCCGGTAGTACCCCGTGGGCCGGATCGCGGCCTCGATCTCCTCGAGCGGGGCGGTCGCGAAGGCCTCGGGAGTGGGAAAACGGTCGAACAGGGTCTGTGTGACCCGGTTCACCCGGTCGTCCGTGCACTGGGCCGCGAGGATCGCGGCCACGAGCAGGGTGAAGGGGTCGCGAAACCGAAGGGCCGTGGTTTCCGGATACCGTTCCCGGAGGATCCGGTCGATCTCTGCCGCCCGTTCTCGCTCATCCATGGCCACCTCCGCTCGCCGAGTCGTGGACGCCGGTGCCATCGCTTGGCCTGTGGGATGGGGAGGCGAGGGACTCACGGTACCACCCGTGGTGGGGGCTCCATTTCCATCTGTGCAACCGGTTCGCCTTGCGGTGCTTCACCTTGAGGCGATACGCGATCACCGCTTCGTAGGTGATCCACCAACCGAGGGCGGCCACCGGGATGCCCACCACGAAGCCCCCAATCCAGAGGGGGGCGAAAATGTGGTGGGTGAGGTTTCCCACATCGGTCAGCGCGTGCCAGAACCCCTCGGGGGGGCGCAGGGGCATCCCGAGGATCCACGCGCCCACCGAATAAGTGAGGGAATAGATCACGGGAGCGGTCAAGGGGTTGGTGATCCAGACCCCCAGGGCCGCGGCCAACTTGTTCTGGCCCAGGAGGGTGGCCAAAACGACTGCGATGACCATCTGGAACCCCATCGTGGGCGAAAACCCAACCAGCAGCCCCAGGGCCAGGCCAAACGCCACCTCCCGAGGTTTGCCGTGGAGGCGGACGCACCGGTAGTAGAGATACTTCGTGGTCTTCTCCCACCCCGGCCGTTGCCGTTTTCGGCGCACCAACGCGGACATGGCGGCTGTCAGGTCCCGGGCCCCTCGGGCCAGGGACGAAACCGGTTCGTGATGGGAAACCGCCGGTCCTTTCCGAACGCCCGCGGCGTGATCTTCACGCCCGGGGGGGCTTGGCGGCGCTTGTACTCGTTTCGGTCTACCAGGGCGACCACCCTGCGCACCACCTCCCGCCCGAACGCGGCCTCCAGGCTCTCCACCGGCCGGTCGTCCTCCACATAGGCCTGGAGGATGGGGTCGAGGATGTCATAGGGCGGAAGGGAGTCCGTGTCTTTCTGCCCGGGCCGCAGTTCGGCGCTGGGCTCCTTCGTAAGGATGGCCTCCGGGATCCAGGGCCGGCGGGCCTCGGCGTTGCGCCAGCGGGCCAGGCGGTACACCCAGGTTTTCGTCACGTCCTTGAGCACCGCGAACCCACCGGCCATGTCCCCGTAAAGCGTGCAGTAGCCCACCGAGGTCTCGCTCTTGTTCCCGGTGCTCAGCACGAGCCAACCGAACTTGTTCGAAAGGGCCATGAGCAGGGTGCCCCGGATCCGGGCCTGGATGTTCTCCTCGGTGACGTCGGGCTTTGTTCCCTCGAACGCGGGAGCCAGGGTGTCGAGGAAGGCGTCGAACACCCGCCCGATGGGGATCTGGAGGAACCGGATCCCGAGGTTTTCGGCCAGCGCCCGGCTGTCCTCGACGCTTCCGGCGCTGGAGAACGGGCTTGGCATGGTCACCCCCACCACCCGGTCCGACCCTAGGGCGTCCACGGCCACCGACGCCGTCAGCGCCGAATCGATGCCGCCGCTCAGCCCGAGCACCACCCCCCGGAACCCGTTTTTCTCCACGTAGTCGCGGCAGCCCAGGACGAGGGTGCGGTAAATCTCCTCCTCCGGCCCCGGAAGTTCGATGGTCCGGTGGGGAAGGGCCGGCTTCGCGGCCGGCGGTAGCGGGGGAAGTTCCTCCACGCCCGCCAGGGGCACGGCCGAGGACTCCCGGCGCACGGCCACCCGGCGGCGGGGATCCCGGAGGCGCTGGTTCAGAACCTCGGCCGGGTCGATGTCCACGACGAGGTAGTCCTCCTCGAACGGAAGACCCCGCGCGATCACGTTCCCCCGGGGGGAGAGCACGAGCGAGTTCCCGTCGAACACGAGCTCGTCCTGGCCGCCCACCAGATTGCAAAACGCGATCGCGGCGGCGTTGTCCGAGGCGCGGGTCGAGAGCATGGTCTCTCGGAACTGCACCTTTCCGGCGTGGTAGGGCGAGGCCGAGATGTTCACGAGGAGTTGGGCGCCGCCCGCCAGGGCCTGGGTGCGGGCCGGGCCGCCCGGGTACCACATGTCCTCGCAGATGGTCACCCCGAAGGCGCATCCGTCCAGCCGGAACACCCGGGTCTCGTCGCCGCGCTGGAAGTAGCGGTGCTCGTCGAACACCCCGTAGTTGGGGAGGATGCACTTCTTGACTACGGCCCGGAGTTCGCCGTTGTGGAGCACGGCCGCCGCGTTATAGAGGTCGTCTTCCCGATGGACAAACCCGACCACGGCGCAGAGCCCCCGGGACGCCTCGGCGAGTTCCTCGAGGGCCTTCAGGTTCTCGTCCACGAACGAGGGCTTGAACAGGAGGTCTTCTGCGGGGTACCCCACGAGGGCACACTCGGGGAACACGGCGAGATCGGCCCCCAGGCGCTTGGCGTGTTCGATCCCCTCCCGGACCTTTCGGGCGTTTCCCTCGATGTCCCCCACCGTGGCGTTCATCTGGCAAAGGAAGATGCGCATCCCTGGACCTCGGGCACTGGGGCGGGCCGACGATGGGGGCGCGAAGCGGGGCTCTCGGGCCCGTCTCCGGAAATCCCCCGGAAGATCCCTACACTACGCAAAACACCGACCTCGTTGCAACGGCGTTGCCCCCCGTCGGAACCGGTGATACGGTCCGGAGTTTGGGGCTGCAGGACGACGGCGGGCCCGCGGCGAAGACTCCGGTGGGCTGGGAGGCGGCCTGCTCGCCACAGCAGACCGCGTTCGAGGTTCGATCACGTGGTGGGCCGCCGGGGTGCGGGCCAAGGCACCGGCGCCCGCAAGACCGGCGGCCGTGGACCGAAGTTGCCAGAGAAATGTACCACGGAGGACACGGAGAACATGGAGGCACGACCCCTTTTCCCGTCACCGGCCGGAAGGGAAGATTCGCCGCCCGGAAGCCGGTGACCCAAGGCCTGGCGAGGGAGGAATCCACGTTGCGAAAGGTCAGTTTCGGAGCGTTGGGGGTTCTTGTGGCGTTTCTTTCCGCCGTCTCGTGGGCGGCGAACCCGCGGGAAACCCCGGTGGTGAGGGCCGTGCGCAAGGCGAGCCCCGCGGTGGTGAACATCTCTACCGAGATCGTGACCCGGGGAAGCCCCTTTGCCGGCTTGAATCCGTTTTTTGAGGAGTTCTTCCGGGACTTTTTCGGGGGACTTCCGGAAACCGCCCGGAAAACCCGGAGCCTGGGGTCGGGGGTGATCATCGCGGCCGACGGCACGATTCTCACCAACGAGCACGTCATCGCCAACGCGAGCCGGATCACCGTGACCCGGGCAAACGGGGAGACCTACGAGGCCCGGCTCGTAGGGGCCGATGGGCAGACCGACGTGGCTGTTCTCCGGGTCGATGCCAAAGGGGATCTTCCGGTCCTCGAGATGGGCACCTCCGCCGATCTCATGATCGGGGAGACCGTGATCGCGATTGGGAACCCCTTTGGGCTCTCCCACACCGTGACCACCGGGGTCGTGAGCGCCGTGAACCGAACGATCCGGGGCGACAACGACCGGGTCTACACCGACTTCATCCAGACCGACGCCTCGATCAACCCCGGGAACTCGGGCGGGCCGCTTTTGAACATCCTCGGGGAACTTATCGGGGTGAACACGGCCATCTACCAGAAGGCCCAGGGCATCGGGTTCGCGATTCCCATCGACAAGGCCCGCCGCATCGTCGAGAACCTCTTGGAATACGGCACCGTGCACCGGGCCTGGCTGGGGGTGCACGTGCAGGACCTTACGCCCGACCTGGCCCGGTATTTCGGGGTGCCCCAGGGGGTTGTCATCACCCGGGTGTTCGAGGGCAGCCCCGCGGCCGAGGCGGGGCTCGAGCGCGGCGACGTGATCGTCCGGGTGGACGGCCGGGCGGTGGAGGACCGGGAAACCTTTTTCCAACGCCTCGCCGGCTACACGGCGGGCAGCCGGATCCGGATCGACGTGGTGAGCCGGGGGGCCGAGAAGCAGGTGGTGGTCGAAGCCCGTGAGATCCCGGACGCGTATGTGGAGTTCCTAGGGCGAGAATGGCTGGGGGTCGAGGTGGTGCCCAACTCGCTGAGCCTGGCCCGACGGTACGGGCTCTTCACCGACCGGGGTCTCGTGGTCACCAAGGTCACCCCCGGCTCGGCGGCCGCCCGGGCGGGCATCGAGCCGGGCGACGTGCTCCGGCAGATCAACGACCGGCCGGTGGACGGGCTCGACGCGTTCCGGGAGGCCCTGCTCGCCGCGAGCCAGCGCGAGACCGTGGTTCTGGTGGTGCAGCGGGGCCGAACCGCCTACTACGTGACCTTGACCCCCTAGTGAGGCGTTTCCGAGGTCCCGTGGTTTTCCCGAGGGGTGGGGCCGTGGGGCCGTTCCTTCGCTGAACGGCCTCGCGGGGGCCGCCTCGGCGCGTGAGGGCACGCGCCGCGGCCGCTCCCCTGGCGCCGGGCGGCCCGAACGGCTCGGCCGTCGCGCTTCGCCGGGCCTCCCAGCCCCACCGGGGCAATTTGCTGACCTTTTTGCGAGACAAAACACGAGCGCAGAACCCTACGCCGGCGCCTGCCGGTTGCCACGGGCTCCGTTCCCGCTATCCTCCCCCGGAGGGACGGGTACCGGGAGGAGACACGGATGGACGAACGCAAACTGCGCAGGTGGCACCGGTGGGTGGGGATCGCGGTGCTTCCCCTCGCCGCGATCCAGGTGGTGAGCGGGCTGTTCCTCGGGCTCGGCCGGTTCGGCCGGGTGCGGGATGCGGTGTCCGGGTATTTTCAAGACCGGGGCTGGGACGCGCCGCTCGCCTTCTGGGATTTCGTGACCTTCGAAGCCCATTACGGCGGGGGCACACTCGGAAGGACCCGTCTCCTCCTTCTGGGCGGCGGGTTGCTGTTTCTCCTGGCTTCCGGGGCGATCCTGTTCGCCAGGGTTCAGGGGCGGCTGTGGGGCCGCCCCCCGGCGCAGCCGATCCCGGCGCACCCCCAAACCTTCGCGGCTCGCCGCCGGGTGTACGTGCTCCTCGGGGCGGCCGCGGTCGGGTTCGGGGTGCTGGTGGTGACCGTGCTCTCCCAGGGGCTTCGGATCAGTGCCGTGTTTGCGCCGGCGATGCACGCCCTCTCCCGGGCGGCGGTCCACGTGTCGGGATCCCACCGCGTGCTGGAGGAGCTCCTGGTGGGCGACCCGGAGGCCCGGCTCGACCGGGTGTGGGACGAGTTGGAACGGGCCGGCGCGTACCTGGAGGCGGTCCGCGAGGGCCGCACCCTGGGTGGGGTGACGTACCTTCCCGCGCCCTCCCCGGAGGCCCGCCGCCGGATCGACGGGGCCATAGGGGCCTTGGGGGGGCTTCGGGATCTGACCGTCGAGCGGTTTGTGGTCGGCGAGGCGGCCGGTTCGGCGTTGGACCAGCGGTACGACCGGGTCTTCGAGGGGTTCCAGGACTCCGTCCAGGGGGTGGAGCAGGCGGTGTTCGACGGACTCCGGGACGCCCAGGAGAGGCTGGTTTCCACCCATCTCGCCCTCGGAGGGGCGTGTCTCGTGCTGGTCCTGTGGCTGGGGATCGAGGCCCGGCGGTACGACGAACAACGGGCCTCGTACCTGCGGGAGGTGGAACGGGGCCGGGACCGTCTGGAACAGGAACGGGCGTTTCTCGAGCAGGTCGTCCAGCAATCGGCCGACCCGCTGCTCCTGTTCGACCGAGACGGGACCGTGCTCGAGGCCAACGAGGCCGCCTGCCGCTGGTTGGGGTACGAGCGCGGGGAGTTGATCGGCAAGGGGTGGGACGATCTCGATGCGACCCACTCGTTCGCCGTCCTGAAGGGGGACTGGGACCGGCTGGAGCCGGGGGCACCTTCGTCGCTGTGTCACGCGGTGCGGACCCGGGACGGGGGGGTCCTGGAGAGCGTCTCCAACCAGGGGGTGATCCAGGCCGGCGGGGACCGGTGGGTGGTGTGCCTGCTCCGGCCAGCGGAACGGGCCTGATCCAGGGCTCAAGGCCCGGGGCGCCGGTGCCGATCAGGACGGGGTCGGAAAACCCCGTGGGGGCGCGGAGGACCGTCGTGGACCGAGGACCCGTTTTGGATTGGGAGGGCGCTCTGGCCCGGGTGGGGGGGGACGAGGAGTTCTTGGGGGAGCTGGTGGGCTGTTTTCTCGTGGACCTTGACGGGTACGTTCGGGACCTGGTGGGGGCATCCCCCGGCCCGCAGGCCCGGGCCGCGGCCCACCGCATCAAGGGGGCGGCCCGGAACATCGGGGCCGAGGCCTTGGCCGAGGCCGCCGAGGCGGCGGAGGGGTCGGAAGGCGCCCCGGAGGACGTCACGGCCGTGGAGCGGGAGGCCGATCGCCTGCGGCGGTACTGGAAGGAGCGCGCCGGATGAGGGTGCTCGTGGCGGACGACGACGCCATCTCTCGGAGGGTCGCCACGAAGATCCTCTCCGACCTGGGGTGCGAGGTGACCGCGGTGGACGGCGGCCTGGCGGCGTTGGAGGCCATGAGTCTCGACCCGCCCCACGTTCTTCTCACCGACTGGGTCATGCCCGACCTCGGGGGTGAGGACCTGATCCGGATGGCCCGGGCCCAGGGGTTCCAGGGCACGATTTGGTTCGCCTGCCCGCGGGAGGGGGCGGAGAACCGCGAGGCGGGCCTGGCCGCCGGGGCCGACGCCCCGGTCCACAAGCCCTTCGACCGGGACGAGGTCGCCCGGCTCCTGGCGGATCTTACCAAAGGAGGGTAAGGTGTCAGCCATCCTCGTGGTCGACGACGTTCGGGTCAACCGGCTCATGCTGGTCAAGGGGCTCGCCCCCTTGCCCGCGATCGAGGCCGAGGATGCGGCCGAGGCCCTGCGGCTGTTCTTCGAGAGGCGCCCTGCGGTGGTGGTCCTGGATCTCGGACTCCCCGACGTGGACGGGGTGACCCTTCTTCGTATCATCCGCCAGCACGACCGGCGCTTCGGGCAGGAGACCCCGGTGGTCGTGGTGAGCGGCGAGGGAACCCGGGAGCACGTGGTGGAGTTGGCCCGGCTGGGCATCCACGGGTTTTTCGTCAAGCCCGTAAACCCCGCGAAGCTGGCCGAGAAGGTACGGGAGCTCTGGCCCGGGGCGGGGGAGGACGAGGAGGGGGCGGAAGAGGACGAGGAAGAGTCGGGGGACGAAGAGGGGGAAGAGGCCGCGGCGGAGTGACGGGCCGGTGCGGGGGTTGGCCTTCCTCTCCGGCTTCGGGTTCTGGAACGCCATGACCAAACTGTATCCGATTCAGCGGCGGTACCCCAGGGCCGCCATCGAGGGCGCGACCCTGGTGCGGTGCGACCGCAATCCCGTGACCGAGGGGTTCACGAAGACCCGGGTCATCGGCCTGGGGGGGTGCGGGTTCGAAAGCGACGAAACCCTGGGCATCGGGCGCCTGGTGGAGTTGTGGATCAAGATCCCGTCGGCGGAGCAGCCGGTACGGGCCCTCGGCCGCATCGTGTACGAGCGTTCCCTCTCGCCCGGCCGTTACGAGGTGGGGGTGGAGTTCCTCCGGGTGCCTGCGGAACACCGAGAGGCCATCGCAAAGCTCTTCCCCGCCCCGGAATCCCGCGGGGACGAAACCTCCCGCTCCGCATGACTCCCCAAGGTCTGGCGCCCCTCGTCCCCGCCCGCTAGAATCCCGCCGTTCGTACCGTTCCGCCGCGTCCATGCCGATGCTGGGAGGGGGATCGAATTCCGGGTTCGACCCGGGCAGACGTGCCTCCCGCAGCTTGGGGCGGGCAGCAACGCCGCAATTCCGCGGGCTTTCAGCCGCCCCAGCCGCCGGGCCGCCCAGCAGGAAGCCGTATGAAAGGGTGCAACATGGTTCCCGAACCGGTGCGCCGCCGCGCCGAGGAGTTGCGCCGGCTCCTCCACTACCACAACTACCGGTACTACGTCCTCGACGCCCCCGAGATCCCCGACGAGGAGTACGACCGCCTGTTCCGGGAACTCCAGGACCTGGAGCGGCGGTACCCCGAGCTCGTGACCCCCGATTCGCCCACCCAAAGGGTGGGGGCGCCCCCGCTGGACGCCTTCGAACCGGCCCCCCACGCCGTGCCGATGCTCAGTCTCGAAAACGCGATGGACGAGGCGGAACTCCGGGAGTTCGACGCCCGGATCCGCCGATTCCTCGGGACCGAGGAGCCCCTCGTCTACTCCTGCGAGCCGAAGTTCGACGGGCTCGCGGTGGAGCTCACGTACGAGGGCGGGGTGCTCGTGAGGGGGGCCACCCGGGGCGACGGGTTCGTCGGGGAGGATGTGACCGCGAATCTCCGCACGGTCAGGACCGTGCCCCTTCGTCTCCTCGGCGATCCCGTTCCGAGGTTGGTGGACGTGCGGGGCGAGGTGGTCATGCCGGTGGAGGCGTTCCGGCGGCTCAACGCCGAGCAGGAGGAGGCGGGGCTCGCCCCGTTTGCCAACCCGCGAAACGCGGCCGCCGGGTCGGTGCGCCAGCTCGACAGCTCCATCACGGCCCGCCGCCCGTTGGAATTTTTTGCCTACGGGGTTGGACGGCTCGAGGGGGTGGCCGTGGCGACCCAATGGGAACTCATGGAACGCCTGGCCGGGTGGGGATTTCGGGTGGCCGAGCACCGTCGCCGGGCGAGGGGGATCGAGGAGGCGGTGGAGTACTGCCGGCAGACCGAGGCCCGCCGCGACGAGTTCCCCTACGAGATCGACGGCTGCGTGATCAAGGTGGACGATGTCGGGCTCCAGGAGAAGCTCGGTACCAAGGCGCGCGCGCCCCGGTGGGCGGTGGCGTACAAATTCCGACCCAGGCAGGCGGTGACCCGGGTGCTCGACATCGTCCCGAGCGTGGGCCGTACCGGGGCCATCACCCCCGTGGCGGTGCTCGAGCCCGTGAACGTGGGGGGGGTCACGGTGAGCCGGGCCACCCTGCACAACCCCGACGAGATCGCCCGCAAGGACGTCCGGATCGGGGACTGGGTGGTGGTCCAACGGGCCGGCGACGTGATTCCCGAGGTGGTGCGCCCCCTGGTGGAGCGGCGCACGGGCGGGGAACGGCCCTTCGTGATGCCCGAGCGGTGTCCGGTCTGCGGGGCCCACATCGAGCGGCCTCCGGGCGAGGTGATCCCCCGGTGCACCGGGTTGAGCTGCCCGGCCCAGATCAAGGGCCGCATCCGGCATTTCGCCTCCCGCAGGGCCATGGACATCGACGGGCTCGGCACGAAGCTCGTGGACCAGTTGGTGGACCGGGGACTGGTGCGCGACCTTTCGGATATCTTCCGGTTGCGGGTGGAGGACCTCGTGCCCCTAGAGCGCATGGGGGAGAAGAGCGCCCGAAAACTCGTGGAGTCGATCGACCGCGCCCGGGAGCGGGATCTCGCGCGGTTCGTGTACGCCCTGGGGATCCGCCACGTGGGCGAGGCCACGGCCCGGGCCCTGGCCGAGCGGTTCGGCACCCTGGAGGCCCTCATGGACGCGTCGGAGGAGGAACTCCTTGCGGTTCCCGACGTGGGGCCCGAGGTGGCGGCGAGCATCCGGTCGTTCTTTTCCGAGCCCAGGAACCGGGAGACCCTCCGGAAGCTCCTGGAGGCCGGGGTGAGGCCGATCCCGGTTCGGGGCGGCCCGCCTCGGGGCCCGCTGGCCGGGAAGACCTTCGTGTTCACGGGAACCCTGGAATCCATGACCCGGGACGAGGCGAAGGCGCGGGTGGAGGGGCTGGGGGGCAAGGTGTCGTCCTCGGTGTCCCGGAAGACCGACTACGTGGTCGTGGGCGCCGATCCGGGCTCCAAGGCCGAGAGGGCCCGGCAGTTGGGGGTGAGGACGCTGACGGAGGACGAGTTCCTGGCCCTGATCGGGACGCGGTGAACCGCGGACCGACGACCGCGGACGGCAGACTGACGACCGACGACCGAAGTTGCGAAAGGAGACCCGATGATCCGCACCGAACGCGACGGGGGCGTCGCCACGGTATTCCTGGACCGTCCCAAGGTGAACGCCCTTTCGCCCGAGTTTCTGGAGGCGATCCAAAGGGGCCTGGAGGAGGCCTGGTCCGACCCCCGCGTCCGAGCCGTGGTGCTCGCGAGCGCGCAGGACCGGGCGTTCTCGGCGGGGTTTGATCTGCGGGCCCTCGACGCCCTCCAACCCGAGGCGTTTGCCCGGTTTTTCGGAACCTTTGCGCTGTTGTATCGGAAGGTCGCCTGGGCCCGGGTGCCGGTGGTGGCGGCCGTGGGGGGGCACGCGCTGGCGGGCGGGGCCATCCTGGCGCTCGCGTGCGAGCGCCGGGTGTTCGGAACGGGGGAGTGGGGGTTCGGCCTCACCGAGGTGGACCTGGGGCTTCCCCTGCCGGGCGGGGTGATGGAGATGCTCAAGGCGGAGGGAGACGCCCGCACGGCGTACGAGCTGGCCGCCATGGGGCGGGTGCTCCGGCCCAACGAGGCCTTTGAGCGGGGCATCGCCCACCGCCTCGTGCCGGCCGACGAGGTGCTGGCCGCCGCCCGGGAGGAGGCGGCGGCGCTCGCGGCCAAGCCACCCCGGGCCTTGGCCGCCCTGCGGGAGGCCCTGCGCGCCCCTCTCGTGGCCCGCATGGAGGATGCCGATCGCGACGCCGGGGCCGCCTTCCTGGATTGGTGGGCCTCTCCTGAGGCCACCGAGCGGCGCCGCAAGGTGCTCGAGAGGCTGGGGAAGGGAGGCTAGGATCTGTGCGAAGGCCGGCACCCGACACCCGGCGGCCGAGCCTGGCCGAGCGCCTGGAGGCGTTCCTCTGGGACTCGGCGGGTACGGGCCGGTTCGCGTCGGTCGTGCGCACCGTGCTCATCACGGGCTGGAAGTTCCGGGCCGACCGCGGGTTTCTTCGGGCCTCGGCGCTGACCTATTCCACGCTGTTGAGCCTGGTGCCGCTTTTGGCCCTGGCGTTCTCGGTGCTCAAGGGGCTCGGGGTCCAGCGCCGGCTCGAGCCTCTGATCCTTCGGCACCTGGCCGCGGGCAATACCGAAATCGCATCGCGCGTTCTCGAGTACGTCGAGCGCACGAAGGTGGGCTCCCTCGGGGCGGTGGGGCTTGTGGCGCTGATCGTGACCGCCGTCGCGGTGATCGGGAACGTGGAACTCAGCCTCAACGACATCTGGCAGGTGCGCCGGGGCCGGTCGCCCGTGCGGAAGGTGGCGGACTACCTCTCCATGCTGATCCTGGGGCCGGTGCTCCTCTTCGCCTCGATCAGCCTCACCACAAGCCTCCAAAGCCCGGCGGTGCTGGAACGGCTCCAGGTACTCGGGCCGGTCCTCCGGGGGGGGCTGCGGCTCCTGCCCTTTGCCGCGGTGTGGGTGGCGTTTACCGCGCTCTACGTGATCCTTCCGAACCGGAAGGTCCCGATCCGCTCCGCCCTGGTCGGCGGCGTGGTGGCCGGCACGATGTGGCAGGTGGCCGAGTGGGCTTACATCGAGTTCCAGATCGGGGTGGCGAAATACAACGCCATCTACGGGGCCATGGCGCAGTTGCCCCTTTTGTTCGTGTGGCTCTACTTTAGTTGGTGCATCGTGCTCTGGGGGGCCGAGCTCGCCTTCGTGCACCACCTGCCCGGCAGGGGACGCTACCTGCGGTCGCGCCACGAACTGTGGGTGCCGCGGTTGGAAGGGGCGCTGGCGTTTCTCGTGCCCGTGGCCGCTCGTCACCTGGCCGGGGAGCCAGGGCCCACCGAGGGCGAGGCGGTGGCAGCCACCGGGTTTGACCCGGCCGACGCGGGACGGGTGCTCGACCGCCTGCTGGAGGAGGGGTGGCTCGTGCAGACGCAGGAAGATCCGCCGCGCCTCGCGCCGGGGCCGTGCCCCGAGCACGTCCCGGTTGCCGAGCTCCTCGCGTCCATACTCCGGGTGGGCGAGGGGGGGGACGTACCACAGGCGGTTCGCGCGGCCCTGGAGCGGGAGTTCGGGGACCGAACCTGGGCCGACCTGTCTCGCCGGGAAGCGCCGTGACCGCAGTCTGGGCCTTCGACCTCGACAACACCCTCTACCCGGCCGAATGCGGGCTGTTCCGGGAGGTGGACCGGCGGATCCGTCGGTTCATGGCAGAGCGGGTCGGCATCCCGCCGGCCGAGATCCCGGGGCTCCGGGCCGAGTACAAGCGCCGCTACGGCGTGACCCTGGGGGGACTCCTGGCCCATCACGGGGTGGACCCCGAGGAGTACCTGGCCTACGTCCACGACGTTCCCGTGGAGCGCTATCTCCAGCCCGACCCCTCACTGGCCGAAAGCCTCGAGGCCCTCCCGGGGGAACGGGTGATCTTCACCAACGGGTCCGTGGGCCACACCCGGCGCGTGCTGGAGGCTCTGGGCGTCGCCCCCCTCTTCTCGGCGGTCTTCGACATCGCGTTCATGGGATACGTGCCCAAGCCCCGCCCGCAAGGGTACGAGCGGCTGCTGCGGGCCCTGGCGGTGGCCCCGTCGCGGTGCATTTTGGTGGACGACCTGCCGGAGAACCTGGCGACCGCCAAGGCCTTGGGGATGCGGACCGTCGGCGTGGGCCCCGCGGGGCCGCGGGACGGGCATCCCTGGGTTGCGAGCCCCCGGGAGTTGCCCCGGGTCTGGGAGCAGGTGCTGGGCGACGGCGGTTCCCCCGAGCCCTCACCGCCCACCGGACAGCCCGGCTGAGCCGCGACCCGGACCGACGGTTCGCAGAGGGGACCTCGCGGGCGGAAACCCGTTCGCGACGCTCTTGGGGCCCTACGAGCCGCAAGGTAGCACCCGGATCAGGAACGCGATGAGGAAGCGGTGACCGTGTCAGGAGTCAGTGGACAGACGACAGAAGACAGGGGGTTCTCTGACCTCTGACTTCTGAATTCCGGCCCTTGATACGGCAGCCGCTCCCACAGGTTTGGACAGCCGCCGACGCTGGAATCCCAAAGGATTTTGGCGTCCTAGCATCCCAGCCTCCCAGCGTCCTAGCAGGAAGTTACTTGGATAAAGGTTGAGGTAAGCTTTGACGCCGAGATCCGGATGGTTTCCCGCTGGCAAGCCGCCAAGCCGCCCCATGAACCCCTACGAGACCCTGGTCGCCCGCCTTACCACCCTGGCCATGGGCTATCCCCCCCGGGAGGTCCTGTTGGAGATCCTGCGGGAGACTTTTTCGGAGGAGGAGGCCCGGGTGGCGTCGTTTCTTCCGACAGGGGTGCCCCCCTCGATCCGGTCCCCGCGGAACGGGTGGCCCAGGAGGCCGGGATGGGGCCCGGGGAGGTTCGGCGGGTGCTCGACGGGTTGGCCGAACGGGGGATGATCTACCGTCGGCGGACCCCCTCCTCGGCCGTGTACGCCCTCCACCAGGTGGGATTCGGGTTTCCCCAGACGTTCTTCTGGGCCGGCGAAGATACCCCCCACGCCCGCCGGATGGCCGAGTTTGTGGTGAAGTACTTCAACCGCCACGTGACCCGCGAGGCCTATGCGGCCGCGCCCACGAAGCCCTACCGGTATGTGCCCGTGGGCGCCTCCATCCGCCCCGAGCGCCAGGCCGTGCTGCCTCACCACGCCATGGACCCCATTCTGGCCCGGGCCACCCGGTTCGCGGTGGCCCACTGCCCCTGCCGGGTCACGGCGCGGTTGCGGGGCCGGCCGTGCCCCCACCCGGAGGAGGTGTGCCTCAAGTTCGACGAACTGGCGGAGTACCTGATCGATTCCGGGCTGGGCCGCGAGATCTCCCGGGACGAGGCGCGGCACCTTGTCGACCGGGCGGCCGGGGCCGGACTCGTCCACTTCGTCGACAACGCCCGGGATGGCGTGAAGCACAACTGCAACTGCTGCGGGTGCGCCTGCTGGAACGTGGGGAACCTGCGGCGGCGAAAGATCCCCCGGGACGTGCTGATGGCCGTGTATTTCCTGCGCCGGACCGACAGGGACGCCTGTACGGGTTGCGGGGCCTGCGCCGAAATCTGCCCGGTGGCCGCCGTGGAGATGGGGGCCGAGGGGCCCGAGGTGGACCTCGAGTGGTGCATCGGGTGCGGGGTATGCCACACCGTGTGTCCCACCGAGGCCGTGTATATGGAACCACGGTGCGACCAGCCCGAGGTGCCCGAGACCTTCGCGGCCCTCCACCGCCGGATCCTCGCGGAGAAGGGGTTGATTGGGTGAAACAGATCAGCATTACCACGGAGTGGATTCGGCTCGACCAGGCGTTGAAGTCGGCCGACTGGGTCCAGACCGGGGGCGAGGCGAAAATCCGGATCCAGGCGGGCGAGGTCCGGGTCAATGGCGAGGTGGAGACGCGACGCGGCCGCAAACTCCGGCCCGGCGACCGCGTAGAGTGGCAGGGCCGTCTGTCTGAGATCGCGGCCGCGGCCGGGGGCGCAGGGGAGGAGTAGGGGGGCTTCGGGATCGCCACCACCCGACGACCGACGTCCACAGACCTCCTCTTCGTTTGAAGCGACGAAACCTTGACACCGACCCCCCGTTCGGGTATTTGCAAAACGTCGTTTTTGGTTTCCCCCCAACCAAAGGAGGTCTCCATGGAACGCCGCAGTTTCCTCAAGAAGGCCGGTGTCGCTGCTGCCGCCGCCGGCGCGGTCACCTTCGGGAAGGCCCCCGCGGTCATCGCGGCCAAGAAGTACAAGTGGAAGATGGTGACCACGTGGCCCCCCCACTTTCCGGTGCTGGGTGAGGGCGCCGACCTGCTGGCCAAGTGGGTCGAGGAGATGAGCGACGGCCGGCTCAAGATCCACGTGTACGGCGGCGGGGAGCTCGTGCCGCCCCTGCAGACCTTCGACGCGGTGAGCCAGGGCACGGTGGAGATGGGGCACGGGGCGGCGTACTACTGGGCCGGGAAGATGCCGGCTTCCCAGTTTTTCGCGGCGGTGCCCTTCGGGTTCAACGCCCAGCAGATGAACGCCTGGCTCTACGGCGGCGGGGCCTGGGACCTGTGGAGGGAACTCTACGCGGCCTTCAACGTGGTGCCGTTCCCGGCCGGGAACACCGGCGTGCAGATGGGGGGCTGGTTCAACAAGGAGATCAACTCGCTCGAGGACTACAAGGGCCTCAAGATGCGGATCCCGGGCCTCGGGGGCAAGGTGGTGGCCAAGGCCGGTGGAAACGCGGTGCTCGTGGCCGGTGGCGAGATCTACACGAACCTGGACCGGGGCGTGATTGACGCCACCGAGTGGGTGGGTCCCTACCACGACCTCAAGATGGGGTTCTACAAGGCGGCCAAGTACTACTACTACCCGGGCTGGCACGAGCCGGGCACGGTGCTCGAGTGCATCGTCAACAAGAAGGCCTGGGAGAGCCTGCCCAAGGACCTCCAGGCCATCGTGGAGACGGCCTGCTGGAGGTCGAACATCTGGATGCTCTCGGAGTTCGACGCCAAGAACAACGACGCCCTCCAGGAGTTGGTGCAAAAGCACGGAGTGCAGCTCCGGCGGTTCCCGGACGACGTGCTCAAGGGCTTGCACAAGCTCGCCGAGGAGGTCCTGGACGAGGTCGCGGCGTCGGACGCCATGAGCAAAAAGGTGTACGAGCACTTCAAGGCCTTCCGTAAGAAGGTGGACGCCTGGACCGACATCTCTGAGCGCAGCTACCTGGAGGCCCTGCGGCTGTAGGCTTCGGGCAGTGCAGGCACGAAAAAACGGGCGGTCCCACGAGGGGCCGCCCGTTTTTCGTGTGCGCTTTCCGGCCTTCTAGCTT
>NZ_BAAHXI010000049.1:0-31627 GCF_054656955.1 Deferrisoma palaeochoriense | reverse complement strand
CCGTTGATATTGTTCTTGCGAGCGGGCCGCTCCGCGGCCGGCGGGGCGAACGCGGCCTCAGGGCGATGTGGTCTCCAGGGCCTCCGCCCAGCGGGGCTTTCCCACCCGCTCGACATCAGGGGTCGGCCCCAGGGCCTCCCGCAACGCGGCCACCGTTCGGCCGAGCACGGGGTGCTCCAGATCCGGGGCGACCTCGGCCGCGGGCACCAGCACGAATCCCCGCTCGGCGAAGCGGGGGTGCGGAACCTCGAGATCGGGCAGACGAACCGTTCGGTCGCCATACAGAATCAGGTCGAGGTCCACGGTGCGCGGCCCCCAGCGCCGTTCCCGCGTCCGGCCCAGGCTCCGTTCGATCCCCAGGAGTTCCCGAAGCAGTGCCTCCGGGGGGAGCCGGGTCGCCAGGAGCACGGCACCGTTCAGGAACGCCGGCTGGTCCGTCACCCCCACCGGAGCCGTGCGGTAGAGCGACGACACGCGCAGGATCCGGGTCTTCGGAAGACGCGCGATCGCCTCGAGGGCCCGGGCCAGGTTCGTCTCCACGTCGCCCACGTTGCCCCCGAACGCCACGAGGGCGCGCACCTCGGCGTGTTCCATCCGCTCCTCCCGGCAGAGATCGGGCGGATCGTAGCACCGCCGCCGAAATCCTGTCCAACGGCGAACGGCCCGTCGGCGGCACTGCCCACGCGGGCCACGGCGTGCCCCTGCACCTGGGCGCAACCTCCCGAGGGTTTCAGCCTGGGAGCTTTAGCGCCTTCCAGCTTCCTCGCTTTCCGGCGCTCCGGCGGAAGTCGCGGGGAAGCGGCTAAAGGCTGCGGGTCGGCCAACTCGCAAGAACAAGAACCTCTCGCTTTCGCCCGCTCACTTGGCCGCCGAAGCCGGGACCACGGGACCGAAGACCGTGCCAGGGGCCAGAAGACAGACGACAGAGGACAGGGGTTCTCTGACCTCCGAGTTCTGAATTCTGGCCCCCGATACCGCAGCCGCTCCCACGGGCTAGCCGACGCGATGACGCCGGAATCCCGAAGGTTCTTAGCCGCCTAGCTGCCGAGCAGCCCAGCCGCCTAGCCGAAGTGACTTGAAGGCTTCCTAGGCCACGAGGCGCGGCCTGTTTGCAAAAACAGTAACTTCCGCTTCAGTTGAGCGGCGAACCACAGACGCCTGGACCACGGGACCGGAGACCGCGAGACCGGCGACCGACGACCGAAGTTACTTGGAAAGGGTTCCGGAGGGGGCGGTCGCGCGCTAGGCTGGATGGCGAGGGAGCGTCTCGGGGGGAAGGAGGTGCGCCATGACCCGACACGAGCTTCTGGAGCGGATCCAACACCTGGGACGGATCCCCACCCTCGAACGGGCCGAGCTCGTCCTGCACGCGGTGCTCGACGGGCTCAAGGCCGACATGAGCCCCGAGGAGGTTCAGCAGGTCGCCGCGATGCTTCCCGCCGAACTGCGCGGGGACTGGGCCTCCGAGATGGGCCACCCCGCCGGCATCCTGGAGAAGGAGGAGATGATCTTCGAGCCGGCGGTCAAGCGTTAGAGCTCGCCAGCAGATCGGCCATGCCGTAAAACCCGTTGGGCTGGTTCACCAGCCACAAAGCGGCACGGATCGCCCCGCGGGCAAACGTCTCCCGGCTGGTGGCGCGGTGGGTGATCTCGACCCGCTCCCCGAGACCCCCGAACACCACCGTATGGTCGCCCACCACGTCGCCGGCCCGCACCGCGTGGATGCCGATCTGCCTCGGCGGACGCCCCTCCCCCAGGCCGTGACGGCCGTACACGGCGTCCGATTCCAGATCGCGGCCCAGGGCCGCCGCCACGGCCTCGGCCAGGGCCAGGGCCGTTCCGCTCGGGGAGTCCTTCTTAAAGCGATGATGGGTCTCCACGATTTCCACGTCGTACCCGTCGCCCAGGGCCCGGGCCACCTCCCCCACCACCTTCAGGAGCACGTTGACCCCGATGCTCATGTTGGGGGCGAGGAAAATCCGGGCCTCGTCGGCCCGCTCCTCGAGCCGGCGGCGATCCTCGGGGCTGAACCCCGTGGACCCCACGACGATGGCCTTGCCGGCCCGGCACACGGCATCCACGTGCCCCACCGAGGCCGTGGCGCTCGTGAAATCGACCACCACACCGGCGTCGGCGAGCGCCGTTTCCAGGTCGTCGCCGATCCGGACGCCCAGGGGGCCGATACCGGCCACCTCCCCCGCGTCCCGGCCCACCGCCGGGTGCGCGGGCCGCTCGACCGCCGCGGCCACCTCGATCCCCTCGGTCTCCCCGATCAGCCGGACCAGGGTGGTTCCCATCCGCCCGGCCGCGCCGGTCACCACCGCCCGGACCATCACGCCCCCTCCTCGAGGCCGTAGGCCTTCAGGGTGGCCACGAGCTTCTCGCGGTTCTCCGGCTTCATCGAGCACAAGGGCAGGCGCATCTCGGGTCCGATGCGGCCCATCCAGGCCAGCGCCGTTTTGACCGGGATCGGGTTCGTCTCGAGAAAGAGGGCCCGCACGAGGGGCATCATCTTGAAGTGGAGCCGGCGCGCCTCGGCCAGGTCTCCGGCCTCGAACGCCCGGATCATTCCCGCCATGTCGGCCGGGGCCACGTTGGACACGACCGAGATGACCCCGCGCCCCCCGAGGGAGAGGAGCGGCAGCACGGTGAAATCGTCGCCGGAGAGCACCGAGATCCGGTCGCCGCACTTCTCGAGCACGTCGCTCACCTGGCGCAGGTCGCCGGTGGCCTCCTTGATGCCCACGATGTCCGGCAACTCGGCCAACCGGGCCACCGTGTCGGGCAGCAGGTTCACGCCGGTTCGGCCCGGCACGTTGTACACGATGATCGGGAACTTCGCCTCCTCGGCGACCTTCTTGTAGTGCTGGTAGAGACCCTCTTGGGTGGGCTTGTTGTAGTAGGGGGTGATGAGCAGCGCCGCGTCGGCCCCGGCGTCCTTGGCGTGGCGGGTGAGGCGGATCGCCTCGGCCGTGCTGTTCGAGCCGGTTCCCGCGATCACCGGCACCCGGCCGCGGGCCTCGTCGACGGCGATGTCGATCACCCGGTTGTGCTCCTCGTGGCTCAGGGTGGCGGACTCGCCGGTGGTGCCGCAGGGCACGATGCCGTCCACCCCCTGCTCGATCTGCCAGTCGATCAACCGGCGGTACGCCTCCTCGTCCACCTGCCCGTTCCGGAACGGCGTGACCAGCGCCGTGATGGTGCCGCGAAACATGGGAATCCCTCCTGCGTGCCTCTACGCTTCGGGTGGGGGCGAACTCTACCAACGGGTCCGGGGCAAGTCAAAACGCGCGCCCGCTCGCCTTCCCCCCTGAACCCTTTGGGATGCCGGCCGGTTCGGGCTCGAACGGCCCGTCCCCCAACGCGAACGCGGGAGCCCTCGGGCTCCCGCGTTCGCGTGGATCCGGTCTGTGCCTGCGGCTCAGTCGCTCGCCGCCGAGCAGGAGGAGCAGGACGCCTTCGATCCGCTCTCCGAGCAGGACGGCTTGTCGGCCTTTTTCTCGCTGGACTTTCCGTTCTTTCTGGCGTAATCGGTGAGGTACCAGCCCGAGCCCTTCAGGACGAAGGAGCTCTGGGAGATGAGCTTGTGCACCGGCCCCTGGCACCGGGGGCACTCGGTCAGGGGGGCGTCGGTGATCTTCTGGGTGACCTCGAACTCGTCGTTGCACCGGTCGCAGCGGTATTCGTAGATGGGCATGGTTCCACCTCCCACATCCAGGAATTCGGAAGCCTCCGGCTCCCGCGGGGCGCCATCTTATAACACCGGTGCCCCCAAGGGGCAACCTCCGCCGACCCTCCGCACCCTGCTCGGCACGGGGGAGGGGGTGACCCTGGGCGGCAGCCTGGTGAACCTGGTGCTCGTGGTCATCAAGGTGGCCGCCGGCGTGCTCGGCCGGAGCTCGGCCCTCGTGGCCGACGCCCTCCACAGCCTCTCGGACCTGGCCAGCGACCTCGTGGTCCTGGTGGGCTACCGGTTCGGGCGGCTCCCCGAGGACGACTCCCACCCCTACGGCCACGGCAAGGTCGAGACCCTGGCGACCGCCGTGGTAGGCGCGATCCTCCTGGCCGCGGGGCTCGGCATGGCGGCCGGGGCGGCCCGCACGCTTTGGACCGGCTCCTCCGGCCCCGCCCCGGGGCTGTTGGCCGTTTTCGGGGCCGGTCTCTCCATCGCGGTCAAGGAGGGGCTCTACCGCTGGACCGCCCGGGTGGCCCGGGAGACGGACAGCCGGCTCCTCCTGGCCAACGCCTGGCACCACCGGTCGGACGCCCTCTCGTCGGTGGCGGCGCTCGCCGGGGTGGGGGGAGCCCGGTGGGGCTGGCCCTGGGCCGACCCGGCCGCGGCGGGCCTCGTGAGCCTCCTGGTGGCCAAGGTGGGCTGGGATCTGGGCTGGCAGGCCCTCCGGGACCTCGTGGACACCAGCGTGGAGCCGGGGACGCTCGAACGGCTCCGGGGCATCGTGCTCGGGGTGGACGGGGTGCGGGGCCTCCACGGGCTGCGGGCCCGGCGGCTGGGCTCGGACGTCGTGGTGGACGTGGACATCGAGGTGGACCCCGAACTCAACGTGGTCCAGGGCCACGAGGTGGCCCGGGCGGTGCGGGCGGCCCTTCTCCGGACGGGCCACAACGTGCGCGACGCCATGGTCCACGTGGAGCCCGTGGGCGCCCGCGACGGCCTGTACGCCCCCTCGGCCCGCAGCGAGGTGGTGGCCCGGAGCGAGGCGCTCGCCCGGGAGGAGGCCGGGGTCATGGGGCTCCACGGGACCCGGGTAGTGCCCCTGGAGACCGGCTACCTGCTCAACCTCGACATCGAGGTGCAGCCCGACCTCACCGTGCGCGAGGCCCACGCGATCGCGCATCGGATCAAGGAGGCGATCCGAGGCATCCCCGGCGTGGCCGATGCCGTGATCCATGTGGACGTGCACGGGGAGTGAGGACGACGCGGCTTCGAGGCAACCTCCGCTGGGAGGCTGGGAGGCTGGAACGCTAGGATGCGAAAATCTTTTCTGATTTGAGCGTCCCCATCCGTCCCCCCTTGTGGGAGCGGCTTCCAAGCCGCGACGTCCGTTCTTTCGGGCCTTTGGCCCCGACCGTGGCGTGGATGCCGCTCCCATACCGGCCCATGTCCCGGGCGGTGGGGCGGCCGACGGCCATAGACCGTTCACCCGCCGACTTCACCCCCCCGACCCGAGTTTGCCAAGCAGCTCCGCGCTCCGGCGCACCTCGTCGAAGATGAGGGCCGAGCTCATGGTGGCGCTCGTCACGGCGTCGGTCTCCGGGTCGAAGGAGAGGGCCCGGCCGGGGCGGCCGTCCAGGATCCTCGCCATCCGCTCCACGTCCGCCTCGGACCAGGGCTCGTTGCCGAATTTCGTCACGTGGATCGGCTCGAACCCCCGGACCGTTCCCCGGGCGTCGAGGGCAATCAGGAAGTGCACGGCGTGGCACACGTCGCACACCGGATCGCGGCTCGAGATCCGGGCAAAAAGATCAAGCTTCTCCCCGCCGGGTGCCACGGCCCGGTAGAACCGCACCCCTTCCACCTCCACCGGCTCCACCTCCACGGGCCGGCCCGCCACGCGAGAGAGGAACGCCCGGGCCCGCTCCGCCTGCTCCTTCCGGGTGAGCCCCAGCGGTGGGTGATGTTCCGTCCCCTCCTCCGGGGTCCACTTCCGGGCGAGGTCGGCCCGGCCCTCCAGAATCACCCGGGACCGGGCCAGAACCTCCGTGTCGCCCTGGAGCCCCAAATGGAAGTCGGCGAGCACCCAGTCTTGGCCCCTTTGCAACAGGAACAGGGTGAACGGGGTCCCGCCGGGATCCCCCAGGTCCATCCACCGTTCGAACAGGGGGTCGGCGGCCATCGGGTACACCGCCCCGAGCTCTTGCCGGAACTTCCGAAGATCCTGGGGCCGGTTGCCCACGCCCACCGCCAGGATTCGCACCCTGCCCGCGAGGTCGCCCTCCTGGACCCGGCGGAACACCTCGGCCAGGTAGGGCACCTGCCGCTGGCAGGTGAGGCAGAACTGGTTGAAGAACTCGAGGATCAGAAGATCGCCCGGGATCTCGGACAGCCGCACCGGTCCTTCCCGGCGATCGAGCCCCAGGGCCGCGTAGTCCTCGGGCGACACGAGCGCCGGGAACTCGAAATCGGGAAACGGCTCACCGATCTGGTGATTCAACTGTCCGCGGCCCCCCGCCGCCAGCGCCTGCGCCGCCATGGCGACGGCGACCAATCCAGCCCAGAATCCCCTGTGTCCCATGGTTCCTCCGTTGCGAAAACACCCTCACTCCACCGGACCCTTCACCACCATGACGGGTTGGTCGGCCATCCGGAGCACCTTCTCGGCCACGCTTCCAAACACGGCCCGTTCGAACCCCGAGCGGCCGTGGCTCGCCAGGAGGATCATGTCGGCGCCCACCTCGGTGGCGTAATCGCAGATCACCCGGGCCGGCTTGCCGTACCGGACCTCCCGGACCACCGGCAACCCGGCCAGATCCTCTCCCCGGAGATAGTCGTCGAAGGCTCGCTGGGCCCACTCCCGGACCTTCTGCTCCAGTTCCTTCCGGTCGGGCAGTCGCACGTGAAAGGTGCTGGGCAGCTCGTACTCGGGAACCACGTGCACGAGGTGGATCTCCGCCCCGCACCCCTTCCCCAGGCGCACGGCCGCCCGCAGGGCCAGCTTCGAAAACGGGGAAAAATCCACAGGAACCACGATGCGTCGAAACGAGTCCATGGTGGCCTCCGCCCATCCCCCTGTGGTAGAAACCGCCCCGCCCGAGGCCCTGCAAGGGTATCTTCCGTTTCGCGTCCGTCAACCCGAGGTGAACCGTGCGACTCGTGTACTCCCCCGAGGCGATTCGGCAGGCCACGATCGAGCTTGCAAACGCGATCAATAAGGACTATAAAGGTCATCAAATCCACCTGATCGGGGTCCTGAAAGGGGCGTTCATCTTCCTCGCCGACCTGATCCGGTACCTGGAAGTGCCCTGTTCGGTGGACTTCGTGCGGCTGTCGAGCTACGGCTCGGGCACCGTGACGAGCGGCCACGTGAAGGAGCTCCTGCCGCTCCAGGACCCGATCGAGGGCCGCCACGTGATCGTGGTGGAGGAGATCGTGGACTCGGGCACCACGCTCTCCAAGCTCCTGGCCGATCTCGAAGCCCGACGCCCGGCGAGCCTCAAGGTGTGCACGCTCGTGGACAAAACCGGCCGGCGCGAGGTGGAGATCCCGGTCCACTACCGGGGCTTCCACCTGGAAGACGGGTTTCTCCTGGGCTACGGGCTCGACCTGGACGAACGGTATCGGAATCTGCCCGGCATCTACGTGATGGAGGAGGGGGACGAACTCCCCTGATGTTGGGCCCCAACCCACCGAAGGAGGTGCGTCATGGCGACCTGGGTATGCCCCGACTGCGGTTACGAGCGCGATTCCCGCTGCAAGCCGAAGAAGTGCCCCACCTGCGACAAGCCGGTGCAGTTCACGAAGAAGGAAGAGAAGTAGCTCCGCAAGGGGGCGGCCGAAGGGCCGCCCCCTTCAGCTTGTGCCCTCTCCCTTACCGCGAAACGCCCCGAGGATCTCGCGAACCTCGTCCTCCCCCACGTCGTACCAGTTCGCGTAGGCGTCGGCCACCGCAAACGGCGTGCCCTCCCGCAGGTTCGCCACGACCACCCGGGGGACCCGGGCCGCAAGACGGCGCGCGGCGTCCACGTGGGCCGTGGGCACCGCGACGGTGATCGGGCCGGCCCCCAACCAGCCCAGGGCCAGGACGGCCGCTTCCATGGTGACCCCCGAGGCCAGCCCGTCGTCCACGAGCACCACGGGCCGGTCCCGGACATCCGGGGGGTCTTCGGTTCCGCGAAGCTCCCGAAGGCGCCGGGCCACCTTCCGCCGGGTCCGGGCGACGCCCCGCTCCCTCTCCTCCGGGTCGATCCGGAGCCACCGCACCATGGAATCGTTCACCAGCACGCTTCCGTCGAACGCCACGGCCCCATAGCCGACCTCGGTGTTCCAACCCGGGGTGATCTTGCTCACCACGGCGAGATCCAGGTCGAGCCCCAGCTCCCCGGCGATCCGGGCCGCCACCGGTACCCCGCCGGCCGGGATCGCAAGCACCAGGGCCGGGCCCCACCGAAGGTCTCCCAGCATCCCCGCCAGCACCCGGCCCGCCTCGGCCCGATCCCGAAACACCCGCACCCGGTTTCGCAACTCCTCGAGGAACTCCACACGCCCCATGGTATTCCTCCGGCGGCCAAGTAGACACGATCGGGGCCATGGGGCCTGCTGGAGCGCCGGGCGCGGCCCCTTACCTCGCCGCGCCCTCACCACGCCCGGATCGCTTGGGAACCTCCGGAACGCCCGCCACCGCCGCCCCGGGCTGCCGAGCCGATAACGGCATGGAGAGGCGCGGCGATCGGGTGCCGCACTCGCGCCCGGCCGGAAGCAGGCCCCATGGCCCCGCGATCTCCTCGCGCGCCTCTATTCAGTCGAGCCCCAGCAACGGGTACGCCCGGCGCTCCTCCCGGCTCCACAGGGACAGCCCGGCCCGGCCGCCCACGGTCTCCACCGCCACGATGAAGTCCGGGTCGTCGAAGGTGACCCGCCCCGGCCGGCCCCGGGCCGCCAAGGATTCCAACAACACGGCGTCGAGCCGCTGCTCCTCCTCCTGGCTGGAAAGCCGCTTCTTGTACCCCCGGCGGTGCATCCGCACGTGGAACGTTCGGCCCTCCAGCGCGTCCACCCACCGGAGCACCGCTTCCCGGGACCGGTCGCGGAACTCCTCGGCCGAGCCGAAATCGAAGGCCGTGTCCGCCGGGACGACCCGGGCAAGGCAGGCCACCAGTCCCGGCGCGTCCCGGCCCATGGCCGTGAGCTCCTCCAGGACCCGGCGGGGCTCATCGGCGGCCAACACCAACACGTTGTAGTACCCGGTCTTCTCCACCCGGCCCCATCCGCCCAGAAGGTCGAGGGCCCGGGCGAACCGCCCCTCCTGCACCGTCGCCACCACGTTCCAGTCCATCGGAAACCTCCGGTTCGGGAGTCGGCCCACGGAGGAGAGCGTCCGCGGGCCCGCGGGCCGGATTGCGGGACGCCGCCTCGCCGCCTCGCCGCCCAGCCAAACCCAGCCTAGCGCACCCGCTCGCGGCCTCAAGGGCTTGTGGACCCGTAAGGAGTCTGGAATCCTCTCCGGTACCGTGGGCCCCGTTCGTGGCGGCGACCACCAAACCCGGGAGGAGCCAACCGGTGCGCAAGGCCCGGCAAGCCGGCGACGGCCGGTGGTACGTGGTGGAGACCGAGGGGGGCATCGACCGGATCCGGCCGGCCGACTGGGGGCCCGACCGGAACGGACACTGGCCCGTGGTGGAGGTGGAAGCCCGTTCCCTCGGGGTCGAGATCCCGTGCCCGGCCTGCGGCACACCCTGGACGCTGGAGGAGATGGACTTCGTGTTCGGACGGGCCTGCCGCCGCGGGAACGACCTCCTCGCCCTGGTGCGGTGCCGGCACTGCCGGTTGCCCCAGCGGGTGCGGGGGGTGGGGTTCGTGACGGCGTACCCGCGGATCGTCCGACTGATGGAGGGGTGGTCCCCCTGGCCCCGCCGCGAGCGGGAGTTTCGGGCGGAAGAGCGCCGGCTGTTCGGGCCGGAGGACGAGGACGGCGGGCCGTGAGGGCTACCCCGGCCCGGGTTCCCCCAGAGCCCGGGCGAGCGCCCGCCGCCACGCGGCCGGCCCCAGCAGCCGTCGGGCCGCGGCCCGGAAGTCCTCGGGCGGGGGGGCGACGATCCGCAGGGGCTCGCCCGTGGCGGGGTGGGGGAACCGGAGGGCCAGGGCATGGAGCATTTGGCGGTGCACCGTGAGGTCTCGCACCCGGCTGGGCCCGCCGTACACCGGGTCGCCCAGGATCGGAAACCCCTCCCGGGCAAGGTGGACCCGGATCTGGTGCATCCGCCCGGTGCGGGGCCGGGCAGCCACGAGGGCCGCCCCGCCCCCCCTCGCCAGGGTTTCGAACCGGGTTTCCGCGCGCAGGCCGCCGGAACGCACCACGTGGACCCGCCCCTGGCCCTCCCGTAGATGGGAGATCACGTGGAACGTCCCGGGGGGCTCGCCTTCCACCAGGGCCAGGTACGTCTTCTCCACCCGGCGTTCCCGGAACAGCCGGGTGAGATCGGCCCCGGCCTCCGGCGTCTTGGCCAGCAGCAGCACCCCCGTCGTGTCGAGGTCCAGCCGGTGCACCAGGAGCAGGGGGCGGCCCCGGCGGGCCGCGAGCACGCCTTCCACGTGGTTCCGGCGGGGATCCCGGGTGGGACCCGAGGGGATCCCGGGGGGTTTGTTCACCGCCAGGAGCCAGTCGTCCTCCCAGACCACCGGGATCGCGGGGGGCTCGGCCGGCTCCGGGGGGACCTCGGGCTCCACCTCGACCCGCTCCCCGCCCCGCAGCACCCGGGACGCCAGGATCTCGACCCGGCCGTTCACCCAGACCCGGCGGCCGTCGATCCACCGCTTGGCCTGGCGCCGGCTCGTCCCGGGCAGGGCCTCGGCCACCAGGCGATCGAGCCGTTGGCCGGCCACGCCCTCGATGGTGATCCGCTTGCTCATCGGCTCGCCGCCCATTCCCGGGCCAGCATGACCCGCTTGCGGGCCTCACCCCACCGGTATCCCCCGAGCCGGCCGTCGGCCCGGAGCACCCGGTGACATGGAATCAGATAGGCCACCGGGTTCGTGGCCACCGCCCGGCCCACCGCCCGGGCGCTCCCGGGCCGGCCCAGGGCCGCCGCGAGGTCCCCGTACGTCACCGCCGCCCCCGGGGGGATCCGGAGGAGCGCCCGCCAGACCTGGACCTGGAAGTTCGTGCCCCGGACCCAGAGCCGGATCTCCCGGGGCTCGGGGCCGAAGGCCGCGCGCACCACCTCGGCCGTCGCGGCCGGCGCCTCGGTCCACCGGGCTTCGGGGAACTCCGCCCGGAGCTCCCCCAGCACCTCGCCGGTCCCACCCGGGCCGACGAACCGCAGGCCGCACACGCCCCGAGGGGTGAGGGCCACCACGGCCAGACCGAACGGCGTCGGGTGCACGCCCCACCGGATCTCCAACCCGGCGCCGTGCCGGCGGTACTCCCCGGGGGTCACCGCCTCGAGGGTCACGAACAGGTCGTGGAGCCGGCCCGGACCGCTCAGGCCCACGTCCCACGCGGTTTCCAACACCGAGCGGGACCGCCTGAGCCGGTCCTTGGCCCGCTCGGCCGTGAGATGCTGGAGGAACTGCTTGGGAGTGAGCCCGGTCCACCGCCGGAACAGGCGCTGGGCGTGGTACGGGCTCAGGCCCAGGTGCTGGGCCAGGGCCTGCAGGGACGGGTGGTCCTCCGCCCTCGTTTCCAGAAACCGGATCGCCCGCTCCATCCTCTCGTAGTCGCGTTCGGGGTGTTCCATCGGGATCTCTCCTGGGGGGCTCGACCACGCAGCTTTCCCCCTGCATACCCCGAAGGCGGCGCGCACCGAAACCCGGATCTTGCGGCGGGCCTCGGTCGCGGTGGACACGCCCGCCCCCTCCCGGGTACAAGCTCCCTTTCCCCACCCCTTCCGTGAGGAGAGGCTCCGTGGCCCCGATCGTTCGCCTCAAACCCCGGGCCCGCCGGCGCGTGGCCGGGGGCCACCGCTGGGTGTTCTCGAATGAGATCGACGGATTCGACCGGTCCATCCCCCCGGGGGAGGACGTGGTGGTGGTGGACCACCGCGAGCGCGTCCTGGGGTCCGGCACCTTCAACCCCCACAGCCTGATCAGCGTGCGCCTCCATGCCCCGGGCGAGGAGCGGCCCCTCGACGGGGCCTTCCTCCGAGACCGGGTGGGCCGGGCCGCCGCCCGCCGGCAGGCCTGGCTCGGCCCCGAGGGAGCCCGGGCCTGCCGGGTCGTCTTCGGAGAGGCCGACGACCTGCCCGGCCTCGTGGTGGACCGCTACGGCGACCACCTCTCGGTGCAGCTCCTCACCGCGGCCATGGACCGCCGACGCGACGAGGTGCTCGCGGCGCTCGCGGAGGTGCTCGCCCCCCGGGGGATCGTGCTCCGGAACGACGCCCGGGCCCGGGCCCTCGAGGGATTGCCCCTCGAGGTGGAGGTGGCCGGCGAGGTGCCCGACGCGGTCCGGTTCCGGCTGGGGGAACTCGTCCTCTGGGCCGACCTGCGAGGGGGCCAGAAGACCGGGTTTTTCTTCGACCAGCGGGAGAACTACCGCCTGATCCGGCCCCTCTGCCCTGGGGCCCGGGTGCTCGACGCCTTCTGCTACTCCGGAGCCTGGGGGCTCCACGCCGCCCGGTGGGGGGCCCGGGAGGTCGTCTGGCTCGACGCCTCGGCCCCGGCCCTCGAGATGGTCCGGCGAAACGCCCGGGAGAACGGCCTCGAAGTCCCCCGGACCGTGGAGGCCGACGCCCTGGCGTTCCTGAAGGACGCGGCGACACGGGGCGAAACCTTCGACCTCGTGGTGCTCGACCCCCCGGCCTTCGCCAAGTCCCGGCGCCACGTGCCCGAGGCCCTCAAGGGATACCTCAACCTGAACAAGTGGGGCCTTCGGTCGGTGCGGCCCGGGGGCCATCTGGTGACCTGTTCCTGCTCCCACCACGTGCGGCCCGAGGCGTTCGTCGAGACCGTGGCCCGCGCCGCGGCCGCGGCCGGCCGCGGCGTGCGGGTGGTCGGCTCGGGCGGGCAGGGCCCCGATCACCCCTGGCTCCCGGCCATGCCGGAGACCTCGTACCTCAAGGCGCTCCTCCTGCAGGTGGACTGACGGGGCCGGCCGGCTCAGCCGCCCGATCCGCCCCCTTTGCGGAAGGCCGCCTCCAGCACGCACCCCTCCGCCCCGGCCTCGCAGGGCGCCCCGCGCCGGGTGCACCGCCCCCGGTCCTCGTGGGGGCAGCCCCAGCCGCCGCTCATTTCCCCGGTTTCGGACCGGACCCGGCGCCGGCGCCCCAGGTCGCGGCGTTCACCCTTTGGTTCTCCCACAACACCTCCAAGGCCGCCCCGGCCAGGCGCAGGGCGGCCTCCCAGTCCGGCCGGATCGCGGCGCGGTCACACCGGGCCGCCGCGGCCTGAAGCTCTTCCAGGAACCGGTTCGCCTCCTCCACCAGGATCCCCGAACGCCGCAGGAAGGCCGTGCGCTCCCCGGGCGTGCGGGCCCGCCGGAACCCCTCGGCATCGTCTGCCGCCGCCCGGACGAAGGCCCGGGCCCGGGCGCGGCACCCCTCGCCGCATCGGCCTTCGATCGCCTCGAGCTTGGCGGCCAGGCCCGCGGCGCCGGCCAGGGTGACCCAGGCGAGGGAGCCCCCCGCCGGGGTCGGCCGCCCCCGCTCCAGGCTCTCCACCCACGCCAACGCGGCCCGCTCCCAGGGGAGCCCCGCCGTCGGTTCCTCGCTCAAGATTCCCTCCTCTCCGGCCGATCCGGCACCCGGTACCCACAGCCCCGGAGGAACCGTGTCCGCGCCTCGCACCCCCCGCGTCGTGGTGAGCCCCCAGCCGAACCGCTGCGGGCGCTGCGGCCACGACGAGCTTATCACCTCGGTGTACCCCACCGGAACCGAACGGGTCTGGCTCACCTACTGCCCGGCCTGCCGGGACCTCAGGCGCCAGGCGGCGATCCCGGAGTGGTTCGTGAACGGCCTTCCGGCGCCGCCGGGCCCGGTTCTTCCTTCCCACTGACGCCGTCCGGAGGAAAGACACACATGGAACGGGAAACCTTCCACAAGGTTCTGGCCGCGGCCATGAAGGCCGGGGCGAGCGACATCCATCTCAAGGTGAACACCCCCGTGCTGTTCCGGGTCAACGGGGTGCTCCAGGAGGTCAAGAGCCCCCTGCTCACCCCGGCCGACACCCGGGCCGTGGTGGAGGCCATCGTGGCGGGCTCCCACCCGCCGGTGGACGTGGAGGCGATCCGGGAGTGGGACGGGTCCTACTCGGTGAACGGGGTGGGCCGGTTCCGGGTCAACGTGTACCGCCAGCGCAACACCTACGCCGTGATCCTGCGGGTGATCCCCTTCGAGGTGCCGACCCTCGACAAGCTGGGCCTTCCCCCGGTCTTGAAGCAGATCGCCCTGGAGGAGCGGGGGCTCGTGCTCATCACCGGGGTCACCGGGAGCGGGAAGAGCTCGACCCTGGCCGCCCTGATCGACCACATCAACGAGCACAAGCGCTGCCACATCCTGACCATCGAGGACCCGATCGAGTTCATTCACCGCAACAAGAAGAGCTCGGTGAGCCAGCGGGAGATCGGGCTCGACACCCCCGATTTCAACCGGGCCCTGCGGGCGGCGCTCCGCCAGGACCCCGACATCATTCTTGTGGGGGAGATGCGCGACACCGAGACGATCGACATCGCCCTGCGGGCGGCCGAGACGGGGCACCTGGTGTTCAGCACGGTGCACACCACCGACGCCGCCAAGACCGTGGGGCGGCTGATCAGCGTGTTTCCCTCGGCCGAGCAGAACATGGTCCGGATCCGGCTGGCCGAGAACCTCAAGGCCACCGTGAGCCAGCGGCTCCTGCCCCGCAAGGACGGCCGGGGTCGGGTGGCCGCCCTGGAGATCCTGCGGATGACGAAGCACATCGAGGAGTGCATCAAGGACCCGCTCAAGACCCACGAGATCAAGGACGTGATCGAGGCCGGCCGCGACACCTACGGCACCCAGAGCTTCGACCAGCACCTCATGGACCTCTACGCGGCCGGGGTGATCTCGTTCGAGACGGCCCGGTCGGCCGCCACGAACCCCTCGGATTTCGAGCGGGCCGTGCTCCTGAACTCCGGGGGAAAACTGCCGGACGGCTGAGGGGCACGGGCGGCGCGCCTACCGCCCACCCCCGAAGAACGCCCGCACCCAGTCCTTCCAGCCTCCGTGGTGTTCGTCGGCGCCGGGCGCCGCGATCCCGGCCAGGGCCGAGCGCAGCGCCTCCTTCTGCTCCCGGGAGAGCCCCGTGGGGGTGGCGACCCAGACCTGGAAGTAGAGGTTCCCCCGCATGCCCGGGTGGCCCAGGACCGGCACGCCCTTGCCCCGCAGCACCTTGACCGTGCCCGACTGGACCCCCTCCTCGAGCCGGATCCGGAGGGGCTCGCCGTCGGGGCCCTCCACCTCCACGTCGCCGCCCTCGATGGCCTGTAAGAGATCGATCCGCAAGGGGGCGAACAGGTCGGCCCCCCGGCGCTCGTAGAGCGGGTGCTCCTCCTCCCGGAGCTGGATATAGAGGTCCCCGGGCACGCCGCCGGGGATCTCCTCTCCGGCCCCCTCGACCCGGATCTGTTGGCCGTCCTCCACCCCCGGCGGGATCCGGACCTCGACCACCCGCTCCACCCGGGTCGAGCCGGCCCCGTCGCAGGCCGGGCACGGCCGCTCGATCCGGCGGCCCTCGCCCCGGCAATCGGGGCAGGGGGTCGTGGACTGGATCGTGGTGAACCCCTGGCGCACCACCTGCATCACCATGCCCCGGCCCCGGCACGTGGGACAGGTGCGCACGTCCTCCGGGTCGGCCGCCCCCGAACCCCCGCAGGCCTCGCAGGGGGCGGGTTTTCGGACCTTGATTTTCCGGGTTCCCCCCCGGATGACCTCGGCCAGCGTCACCGTCATCTCGTGCCGGAGGTCCCGGCCGCGGCGAACCCGCGAACGCGGCCGGCGGGGGCCGAACCCCATGCCGAACCCCAGATCCCCGAAAATGTCCTGGAAGGCCGAGAAGATGTCCTCAAACCCGCCGAACCCGTGGTGCACGCCCCGGGCGTCGAGCCCTTCCTCCCCGTAGGCGTCGTAGAGGCGCCGCTTCTCCGGGTTCGAGAGCACCTCGTAGGCCTCGGCGCAGAGCTTGAACTTCTCCTCGGCCTCCTTGTCCCCCGGGTTGCGGTCGGGGTGGTACTTCAGGGCCATCCGGCGGTAGGCCTTCTTGATCTCCTCGGCGCTCGCCCCGCGGTCCACCCCGAGAATGGCGTAGTAGTCCTTTCCCATCGTTCGCATCCCCTCGCGCCGCGCTCGCGTTCCGGCCGCCGGGAAAAAGATGCCCCTACATAAGGGCGGCGCCCCGGCGAGTCAAGCCGCGCCCCTTGCAAACGGCGCAGGTTCCGCTACGTTCTTCCGGCCATGCGCCCGCGCCGGCCCGGCGGGGGCTCCCACGGGGGAATGGTCTCCTCGGGGGCGGTTTTGCCCCGTCCACCGCCGGGCCGCCACGAAACCCCGCGACACCCGGAGGCGCTCCCATGCTCGAGCCCGGCCGCACCTACGAAGAGGTCGTCTCCCGGTTCCGGTGGCGGATCCCGGAACGCTACAACATCGCGGTCGACGTCTGCGACCGCCAACCCCCCGATGCCCTGGCCCTGGTGTACGTGGACGGCGCCGGGCGGGAGACCCGGTACACCTTCGGCCAGCTCGCCGAGCTGTCGAACCGGCTGGCCAACGCCCTGACCCACCGAGGGATCGGCCGAGGCGACCGGGTGGGGATCCTCCTGGGGCAGAGCCCCGAGACGGCGATCACCCATCTCGCCGTGTACAAGTTGGGGGCCATTGCGGTACCCCTCTTCACCCTGTTCGGGCCCGACGCCCTGGAGTACCGGCTGGCGAACAGCGGCGCCAGGGCCGTGGTCACCGACCCCGAGGGGCTCCCCAAGGTGCTCGGCCTCCGGGACCGGCTGCCCGAGCTCGCCCACGTGTTCGTGGTGGGCGACGAGACCCCCGGGGGCGCGCTGCCGTTCTGGGCCGAACTCGAGGCGGGCGCGGCCGGGTTCGACCCCGCCGACACCCGGGCCGGCGACCCCGCCCTGATCATTTACACCTCGGGCACCACGGGCCCCCCCAAGGGGGCCCTCCACGCCCACCGCACGCTCCTGGGGCACCTGCCCGGGGTGGAGTTCCCCCACGAGTTCTTCCCCCAGCCCGGGGATCTCTTCTGGACCCCGGCGGACTGGGCCTGGATCGGCGGGCTGATCGACGTACTCCTGCCCAGTTGGCACCACGGGGTGCCGGTGCTCGCGTTCCGGGCCCGGAAGTTCGACCCTGAGGAAGCGTTTTTCCGGATGGCCCGCCACGGGGTGCGAAATGCGTTTCTCCCGCCAACGGCCCTTCGGATGATGCGGCAGGTGCCCGACCCGGGCCGGTTCGGAGCCCGGCTTCGCACCGTGGGAAGCGGCGGCGAGTCCCTGGGGGAGGACACCCTGGCCTGGGGCCGCGAGGCCCTGGGGGTCACAATCAACGAGTTCTACGGCCAGACCGAGGTCAACCTGGTGGTGGGGAACTGCGCCAAGATCCTGGAGGTCCGGCCGGGATCCATGGGCAGGCCCGTGCCCGGCCACACCGTGGCCGTGATCGGCGAGGACGGCAGGCCCGTGCCGCCGGGGGAGATGGGGGAGATCGCGGTGCGCCGGCCCGACCCCGTGATGTTCCTGGGGTACTGGCAGAACCCCGAGGCCACGGAACGCAAGTTCACCGGCGACTGGTGCCGCACCGGGGACCTGGCGAAGATGGACGAAGACGGATATCTTTGGTTCCTGGGCCGCGCCGACGACCTCATCCTGAGCGCCGGGTACCGGATCGGCCCCACCGAGATCGAGGACTCGCTCATG
The DNA here is from genome assembly GCF_054656955.1 of Deferrisoma palaeochoriense. Taxonomy (NCBI): domain Bacteria; kingdom Pseudomonadati; phylum Thermodesulfobacteriota; class Deferrisomatia; order Deferrisomatales; family Deferrisomataceae; genus Deferrisoma; species Deferrisoma palaeochoriense. Next base: position 14,069 of record NZ_BAAHXI010000049.1, on the reverse strand, counting down.
CAGCACCCGGCCGTGGCCCGGGCGGCGGTGATCGGCAGCCCCGACCCGGTGCGGGGCGAAGTGGTGAAGGCCTACCTGGTTCTGGCCCCGGGGCGCGAACCCACGGAGGACCTGGCCCGGGAGATCCAGGAGCACGTCCGGACCCGGCTCGCGGCCCACGAGTACCCCCGGAAGATCGCGTTCGTGGACGAGCTGCCCATGACCGCCACCGGGAAGATCAAGCGCGACGTGCTGCGGCGGTGGGACCGGGAGGGCCGTTGACGTCCCGGGAAGCTCCGTAGGCGGCGAGGCGCGGCCTGTTCGCGGCCCACTGACGCGCGTAAGCGCTGGCGGGCGGGGCAAGGGGCCTCCCGGAGAGCCGGGTGCGGCCCCCGCAAAAAGCCGCGCAGTGCCTCCGACGCTCGCACCACGAACCCGCCGCGTCTCGGCGGATAGGCGATGGGGCAACCGCCCCTGGCTTGGGCTGCGCGGCGGTTCGGGTGCCGGCACTCGCGCCCGGCCGGAGGGAGGCCCCTTGCCCCCGAACCGGGGGCGATCGACGCCGTGTCAGTTGGGAGCTCCGGTAGGCCGCGGGGCGCGGCCTGTTCGCAGAAACAATAGCTTCTGCCTCGGCCGCACGGTGGGCCGCCGCGGTCTGGACCACGGGACCGGAGACCGTGCCAGGTGCCAGAGGACAGGCGACAGAGGACCGGGGGTTCCCTGACCTCTGACTTCTGAATTCTGGCCCCTGACCCGGCGGCCGCTCCCACGGGTTGGCCGGCGCGATGACGCCGGGATCCCGATGTTCTTAGCCGCCTAGCCGAAGTTGCTTGCAAGCGGGTCTCCCCGGCCCGTGAGCCCTGGTGTCCCTTGGTTGCAAAGGAGATCCCATGTCCCATCCCCGCGTGACCCCCGAAGACGTGGCGTACCTCAAACAGGCGATCGGGGAGAAGCACGTCTCCACCGGCGCGTCGAACCTCGACCTGCATTCCAAGGACGAGTCCTACCACGAACCCCACCGGCCCGACGTGGTGGTGTGGCCCCAGCAGACCGAGGACGTGGTCACCGTGGTCAAGCTGGCCAACGAACGGGGGTACGCGGTGACCCCCTGGTGCGCCGGCACGAGCCTCGAGGGGAACCCCATCCCGGTCCACGGCGGCATCGTGCTCGACTTCAACGAGATGAACCGGATCCTGGAGATCCGGGAGAAGGACCTCCAGGTGGACGTGGAGGTGGGCATCGGGTACCGGGAGCTCAACGAGCAACTGCGCCACTACGGGCTCTTCTTCCCGCCCGACCCGGGGGCCTGGGCCGCCATCGGCGGGATGATCGGCAACAACGCCTCGGGGGTGCGCACCGTGGCCTACGGCGCCACCCGGGACTCGGTGCTCGGCCTAGAGGTGGTGATGGCCGACGGTCAGGTGCTCCGCCTCGGGAGCCGGGCCATCAAAAGCTCCTCGGGGTACGACCTGATCCGCCTCCTCGTGGGGAGCGAGGGCACCCTGGGCATCGTCACGAAGGCCACCCTGCGGCTCCGGGGCCTGCCGCCGGAATATCTCACGGTGGTGGCCACGTTCCCCTCGATCCACGCAGCCTGCGAGGCGGTGAGCGACACGATCCGGTACGGGCTGAACCCGGCGGCCTTGGAACTCATGGACGACGCCGTGGTGGCCGAGATCAACCGGGACCGGAAGATGGACCTCGAGGAGAGGCCCATGTTGTTCCTCGAGTTCCACAATGTGAACGAGGCCGCCCTGGAGAGCCAGTACGAGATGGTGGAGGGGGTGCTCGCCGAGCACGGCGCCACCCGGATCGACCGGGGCATCGGCGCCGACGAGCGGGTGCGGCTGTGGGAGGCCCGCCACGGGGCCCTGGAGTCCATCAAGCGCAATCACCCCGGCCGGGCCGTGCTGCTGGTGGACACCTGCGTGCCGATCAGCCGGTACGCCGAGATGGTGGACCACGCCAAGGCCGCCGTGGAGCGGGAGGGGGTGACCGGGTTCTTCTGGGGCCATGCCGGCGACGGCAACCTCCACCTGGGCCTCCTGTTCGACCCGGCCGACGCCGCGGCCAAGGAGGCGGTGCAGCGGGTGAACCGCGCCGTGGTGGAGCACTCGATCGCGATCGGAGGCACCTCCACCGGGGAGCACGGGGTGGGCATCGGGAAGCTCCCTTTCATGGAGGCCGAGCACGGGCCGGCCCTGGAATACATGCGCCGAATCAAGAAGGCCCTCGACCCCAAAAACATCCTGAACCCCGGGAAGATGCTCCCGGGGTTGGACTGAACCGAAAGGAGGACCACGCGATGCTCCCGGAGATCAAGACCATCCTGTTCGCCACCGACCTGTCCCACCGGGCCCCCGACGTGTTCCGCTGGGCCATGAGCCTGGCCCAACGCTACGACGCCCAGATCGTCATCGTCCACGCCCTGGAGCCCCTGACCCCCATGACCAAGAGCATGGTGGACGTGTACCTGCCCAAGGACGTCCGGGAAAAGCTCGAGGCCGAGGGGAGGCAGCGGATCGTGGAGCGGGTGAGGGAGCGGCTGGAACTCTTCTGCCAGGAGGAGACCTGCACCGACCCCCAGGGGCGGGACCGGGTAAAGGAAATCCGGATCGTGGAGGGCAGGCCGAGCCAGGCCATCCTCGACGAGGCCGAGCGATGCCGGGCCGACGTGATCGTGATGGGATCCCACGGCCACTCCGCCGTGGGCGAGGTGCTCCTGGGGTCGGTGGCCCACCGGGTGACCCAGCGGGCCAAGGTGCCCGTGCTGGTCGTGCGGCACTCCGACTGAGACCGGGGGTAGGGCTGGGACCGCAGTTTTCCGGCCCCGTTCCTCTTCGTCCCAAGGCCGGAAAACCCGAAGGGGGCCGCCACGTGGCGGCCCCCTTCGGGCAGGAGGAGGAAGATGAGGAGAGGCTCTCGCGGCGCGTGCCGGCGCTGCCACCCGCCGGCGGTGTGTCGTGAGTGCGTCGCCTACGGTGCTTATCCTATCGGGTCAATCTTAGAAGGACTTTAACCGGACATTAAAGTTCGATGAAATCGGAGGGGCTCCGTTCAGAGCCCGGAGGGCCGGAGGTCCTTGGGGAACGACACGGCGTACTGGAGCACCAGGATTTCCTCCCGCCCGGGGGCCAGGGTCCGGCGCCACGCGACAACGCCCGGAAGCCCCTGGAACTCTTTCTCGTCGGGCGGGGTCGATCCCTCCAGGCTCACCTCGAGCCGCTCGTCCCGGGACACGGGGGTGCGCACCACCACCTCGGCCTCCACGGGCTCCGGGTGGCGGTTCGCGATCCGGATCCGGTAGCGCCGCTCGATCCGCCGCTTCCCGCCGAACAGTCCGGTCCGTTCCTTGAAATCCCGGTCGATCTCGTAGCGGACGTCCACCTGGGCATCGGGCCCGAACGCCCAGGTCACGGTTTCCCCCGGCCGGAGCGCCGGCACGGAGGCCGCTCCCACGTAGTGGGGCCCCCGGTAGAGGTCCACCCGGCCCTCGGGCACGATGCCCTCGCCCTCGTAGGTGAACTCGGCCATCACGAACGCCTCGGGCGCCTCCTGGGGCACTGCCCGCACGAACACCCGGGCCGGAGCCTCCCGGGACGAAAGGGGCACCCGGCGTGCCGGCGCTCCGGACGGCAGGCTCACCCGGCCCGGTACGCGATACACCGTGATCCCGGCCCCCGTCTCCGCCGTCACGGCCGCGTCGGCGACCGGGGCCGGGGCCGCCGCGAGTTCCATGGGGCGCCCATCGCGCTTGGCCGCGAGCGGCCGGGGCTCCCAGAGGTCCACGAACCAGGGTGCCACCGTGGGCGGTTCCGGAGCCCTGCGGGGATCGGCCGTGGCCACCGCCAGCTCCACGTCCGCCCAGTCCTCGCCGGTGCGCTGCTCCACCCGGGCCGCGGTTTCGAGCACCACCCGGCCGGCGCCGGGTTCAAGCCGGGCCGCCGTGGCCGGGGCCCACCCGGCGCCCCCCACCCGGTACCCCAGCCGGACGCCCACCAGCCCCGCCTCGTCCACGGCCACCTCCACCAGCGCCCAGCGCCGGTCCCGCCGGCCGGTGCGAAGGGCGTCGAGTTCCCGTTGGAGCGCCTCGGCGTCCTTCCGGAGGCGGTCCTCCTCGGCCCGGGCCGCCCGGATCGCCGCGAGCGCCTCCTCGGCGCCGGCCGACAGGGCCTCCCACCGCGCCTTCCACGCCGCCGGGTCCCCGGTCGGGTCGGCCTTCTCGGCGGCCCGGGTCAGGGCGTCGATGAACGAAAGCCTCCGCTCCAGGGCCTGGGCGCGGTCGGCCTCGGCGCCGGCCCGATGCAGGAGATCCCGGATCCGCGCCTCCAGGTCCCGCTCCCGCTCGGTCGGGGCCTCGGCGGCCGGCCGCGTGGCCACCGCCACCGACCGGATCCGGGCCCGGCCATCCACCACCGAGGCGGCAAGGCTCTTGGGGTCGGCCTCCGGCGCCAGGGGGCCGAGCTCCCATGTGGCCGGGCCGGCCGAAACCTCGGCCCGAGCCTCCCGCTCGACCCAAGCCCCCCCCGGGTACACCACCACCGACCGGACCGGGGCGTCCACGGCAGGCGCCGCCGAGGCTCCCCAAAGGACCGCCACCAAGGCGGCCCACGCAACCTTCACCCCGCGCATCCTGACCTCCCTTCCGAGTAACTTCCCGCTAGGACGCTAGGACGCCAAAATCCTTTGGGATTCCAGCGTCAGCGACCGTCCCAGCCTGTGGGAGAGGCTGCCGTGTCAGGGATCAGAATTCAGAGGACAGATGTCAGAAACCCCCTGTCCTCTGTCTTCTGTCCTCTGGCACCTGACACGGTCGCTGCTCCCACCTTAACCCCCGACTCGGACGTTGCTGTCCTGCGTAGTCGGGCCTCGAAGGGGCCCTGGGGAGCTTCCTACCGTTCCTCGGCCAGGCGGCCGAGAAGCGGCGCGGCCTTTACACGACGAAGGCCCGGCCTGCGCCGAGCCTTCTTGGGTCATCCCCGGTCCCGGGCCCCTCGGCCCGGCGTCACGGGACTACAGGGCCTCGGCCAGCTTCCGGCCGTAGGCCTCGCAGGTTTCGAGATCCTCGGCCGAGGGCACGAGTTGGACTCGCAGGGGCTCCTCGGGCACCCGGAACTTGAGGCCGCGCATCCGCTCGGCCAGCATCTTCGGCCCCTCGCCGCTCCATCCGTAGGAGCCGAAGGCGGCTCCGAGCTTTCCCTTCACCTGGATCGTGGCCATCGAGGCCAGGAGCTCCCAGGCGTGCTCCAGGGCGTCGGCGTTGATCGTGCACGAGCCCACGGCCACGCCGTCCGCCGTCTCGATCTCGTCCAGGACGGCCTGGAAGTCCACCCCCACCAGGTCGAACACCTCCACGTCCGCCCCGCCCTCCCGGGCCCCCTTGGCGATGGCCCGGGCCATGGCCTCGGTGTTCCCGTAAGAGCTGGCGTAGAACACGAGGAGCCGCTTGCGGTCCCGCGGGGCTGGCGGCGCGCTCCACTGCCGGTACTTCTCCAGGTACTCCCCGATCCGGGCCCGGAGGATCGGCCCGTGGCTCGGGCAGACCACCTTGAGATCGAGGCCCTCGATCTTTTCGAGCCCGCGGCGCACGTGCTCCTTGAAGGGCCGCATGATGACCTGGAAGTAGTACCGGAACGCGTAGTCGTAGTTGTCGACGAGGTCGTTGAAGAGTCGGTCGTCGCAGTAGTGGGCCCCGAGGAAATCGCACGGGAAGAGCACCCCGTCCTCGGGCACGTAGGTGAACATGGTGTCGGGCCAGTGGAGAAAGGGGGCCAGGAGGAACCGGAGGGTCTTGCCCCCCAGGTCGATCTCCTGGCCGTCCGTCACCACCATGGGGGAGACGTCCCGGTTGAGGATCTGCCGCAGGAACACGCCCCCCGGCTTCGTGACCACCACCTGGGCCTTGGGGGCCCTCTCCAGGAGCGCCCCCAGGGCGCCCGAGTGGTCGGGCTCCAGGTGGTTCAAAACGACGTAGTCGAGACGGCCGGGGTCCACCGCCTGGGAGAGGGTTTCCAGGAACTTCTCGGTGAACCGCCCCTTGGCCGTCTCGATGAGCGCCGTCTTCTCGGCCCCCTCCACCAGGTACGCGTTATAGGTGGTGCCCTGCTCGGCCCGCATGATCACATCGAAGATGCGAAGCTGCGGGTCCAGGACGCCGACCCAACGGATCCCGGGAACGATCTCCACCGGCTGCATCACATCTCCTCGAACATGTCCTTCTCGGCCCCGCAGTCCGGGCAGGTCCAGTCGTCGGGCAGGTCCTCGAACGCGGTGCCGGGCTGCACGCCGTGATCCGGGTCGCCCTTGGCCGGGTCGTACACGTAGCCGCACACGGTGCACTGGTACTTCTTCATGTTGTTCCTCCTTCGTCAGGGAAAAGGGTTCGCCCTCCGGCCGCTTGCCGGCGCCAGGGGGCAAGGATTACACCGGGAAACGGAGTGCGCAAGTCACGGATCGAATTTTGGGCTGGGCAGCCGGGCTGCGTGGCGGCCAGGCGGCCACCCCCCAGGATTCCTGCCCTGTGGCCGGGCCCGCCCCCGCACAGTCGGCGCGGTTTCCGGGAACCGGGTTCCGGCACCGAATCCCGCCGGGGCGCTAGCCTCCGCCCGATCCCTCCTTCTCCCGGGCCCGCCGGCGGACGCGGAAGAAGTCGTAGGCGGCCCAGGGCAACAGCAGGGCGCTCGCGATCCGGTTGAACGTTTGGTGATCGAGCATCTCGGGGTTGGTGGTGATCCACCCGTCCCACAGGCACCACAGGCCGAAGGCCGCCAGAAGCACCGGGAAGACGTAGGGGCTCACCCGCGGGGGTGCGGAGTTCGGTTCGCCCATCGGGGTTCTCCTCGGCTCGGGAAGGCCCGGGTCACAGGTCCACGATCATGTCGGCCTCGCTGCCGCAGCTCACGCAGGTGAAGGTGCGCTTCTCGCGCCGTTTCGGGGGCCCCTCGGGCGCCCCTTGGGCCTCCGTGGGAACCACCTCGCACACCACGGTCATCTCGGCCTCGTTGCCGCAGTTCTCGCAACGGCACACCTCTTTGCGGATCACCTTCTCGTCCATGGCCGTCCTCTTCTCCTTTGTCACGAATCCGGTCCTGCCCCCGATTGTACCGGAACACGGGGCGTTGCCAAGGAGAATTGCGTCGTCCCCTCGGGTACTGCGTCCGCCGCGGGGACTGTCATAGAGCGGGTGGGGGGCTGGTTTCCGTGGCAACGACCGGGGCCTGACAATACCTCCATGGGTGTCAGCCGTCTCGTCCGGGCCCCGCGTCGAACTCGACGATGGCGGGGAAGGCGAGGTCCACCCCGGGCTCGACCCGGTGGCAGAGGGGGCTTCCCGGGCCGACCCGGCCGCCCATGTCGTAGGTGAAGGCCCGCACGGCCCGGTGGAGGAGCCAGTACCCCACCCGCACGGGCCCCCGGCCGTCGTGGCAGGAGTGGAAGTGGCGGAAGGCATCGCCGGGCCGGGTGGCGAGCCACGCGGCGGGCGCTTCGTCGAAGAACACGGGCCGGATCCGCTCCGGCCCCGGGGGGATCTCGCCGCCGGGGAGTTCGGCGAGTACGGCCTCGCCCTCATACAGGAGGGCGCCGTCAGGCGCGTCGGAGCTGTAGAACCGGCCCTCGTTCCGGCACACGAAGGTCATCCGGTCGAACCGCCCCGGCTCCACGGGCCGGAAGTAGTACCCCACGAACGGGCCGAACCCCAGGAGGGTCCCCTCGTGGACGAACTCCACCCGGGCGAGGGACCCCCGGGGCAGGGGCTCCTCGGGCGGGGGCCCGGAGCAGCCCGCCGCGAGCCCCAGTGCCAAAAGGAGTCCGGGGCCCCAGGCCCTACACCGCCTCACCCGATCCCCAGAGCCGACCGATGGCCCATGCGGCGAGCCCGAAGCCCGCGGCCAACACGAAGGCCGCCACGGGCCGGCTCCCGAGCCAGTCGGCGAGCGTCAGGGGCCCCAGGCTCGTGGGCAGGTACAACACCGGGATCAGGACCTCGTGGACGTGGGCAAAGGCCGCCGCCCCCGCCAGCCCGCCCAGGAGGGCGAACCAGGCGTCCAGGCGCCCTTCCCCGGCCGCGGCCCAGCAGGTGCCGGGGCAGTAGCCCGAAAGGCCCCAGCCCACGCCGAAGATCACGGCCCCGAGGCCCGTGGCCAAGAGGCTCGTGGGCAGGACCAGGGTCCGGCCCAGCCCGACCGACTGGAGCCCCAGGAGGCCCAGGGCGGCCAGGGCCACGGCGGCCACCATGAACCGGGGGATCCGGCCGTCGAGCATGAGGTGGGCCCGGGCCATCTCGTCGGCGCTCGTGGCCCCGGAGCGCTGCACCACGAACCCGAAGGCGATTCCGGAGAACAGACCCAACAGCACCTGGCTCATCGTCGTCCCTCCCGGCCGTACACCACCCGGGCCGTCCCCATGGCCACGGCGAAGATGACGATCCCGAAGTAGAGCCCGCTCACCGCGAGCTGGGTGGAGCCCGAAAGGAAGAGGCCCAAGGTGCACCCGCCGGCCAGCCGGGCCCCGAACAGGATCAGGAACCCGCCCACGAACGCGGCGGCGAACCGCAGCGCCCGGCTCGGGCCGAACCGCCGCTCCCAGATCTCGGGCACGTCCCGCACCGGCACGGGGGAGCGGAGCCCGGCCAGGAACCCGCCGATGGCCATGCCCACCACGAAGGCCAGGAGCCACGACCCCGGCCCCGGGGTCATGCGGTAGTGGGCCTTGGCCGCCACGTAGTCGGGCGCCACCGCGCCCAGGACCCCCTTGAGCACCGACACGAACCCGCTCGAGGAGGCGGGGGGGCCGAAGGTGGCGAAGATGAACACCATGATGCCGGCCAGGGCGAACGCCGACGCGCTCCACGGCCAGACCCTCGTTCGCGTTCCCATGGCTTCCTCCTTTAGCCGCCGCACGACACGTAGCCGCCCTTGGCCGGGGCCGCCGTCGGCGCGGCCCGGCCCGGCGCGGGCTCGGCCGCGGCCTTCCGGCCGGGGATCGGGAGCGCCCCCCGGAGCTCCCGGGGCGCGGTTTCCACGGGATAGAAGAGGTCCGGGTGACCCCACTCCATCCAGCTCGCCTCGTAGAGGATCACGTCCCGGAACCCCAGGAGCCGGAGCACGAAGTACCCGAAGGAGGCCCGCCGGCCCGAGTGGCAGTACACGATCACGGGCCGGTCCGGATCGAGCCCCCGGTAGAGTTCCAGGAGCTCCTCGTAGGGCTTCATGGCCTTCGCCTCGGGGTCCGTCCAGTTGAGCCGGTAGTCCACGTTGTAGGCCCCGGGTACGTGGCCGGGCTTTTCCTCCCGCTTGGAGAGGGTGGTGTTCGCCTTCTCACCCCGGTACTCCTCGGCGCTCCGGACGTCGAGGACCTGGTACACGGGGTCCCCCAGACGGGAGCGGACGAACTCGCCGTCGGCCCAGCGCCGCAGGCGCACCTCGGCGGCCGGGGCCTGGTAGGTCACGGGATCCAGCTTGGCCGGCTCCGACGCGACCTCCCCGCCGGCCTCGGCCCACCCGTCGATGCCCCGCTCGAGGAGCTTCACGTTCGGGTGGCCGAGGAGGTCGAGCACCCAGAACACGTAGGAGGCCACGGCGCCGCCGTCCTTCTTCACCGAGTCGTAGAGGACCACGGTGTCGGTGCGCCCGATGCCGTGCTCCCCCAGGATCTTCTGGGCCCGCGCCGGCCCCACGAAAAGCCCGTCCATGTCCCGGACCGGATCGGCCTCCCGGAAAAGCGTCCAGGGCAGGCGCACCGCCCCGGGAATGACCCGGCCGTCGAAGTCCTTGTCGGACCGGGTGTCCACCACCACCAGGCCCGGGTCGGCCCGGTGCGCCTTGAGCCACCCGGCCGTGACGAGGATCTCGCCCCCCGGGTACGGCCCGGCCGCCTGCCGGGCTGACGCCACGGTCCAGGCGGCGAGCGCGACGAACACGATCGCCAAGAACACCCGTCTTCCCGTTCCGATCTCCCTCATGACACCCTCCTTCGGCTGGTCCGCCGGACGGCCCGGCGGCGACACGCGCTGGATTCGTCGTTGGCCCAAGGGCCTCCGTGCTCTCCGTGGTGCATCCACCGCCCCGCCCCAACACCGCAAGGCTACCCCCGCGTATCCCGGCGTCAACCGGGAAACCACCCGCGGGGGCGCAGGAGCCCGCCTCGTGGTATCCTGGGAAGCCCTCAGCGCCCCTTTGGGGCCCCGCTACGCGGGACAGTAACGCGCGAGGCGGGGCCCCGGTGTGGGAGCGCCTTGCAAAGCGCGACCCGGGCCCTAAGGCCCGAAAGAAAGGGCGTCGCGGCTTGGAGACTGCTCCCACAGGTTGGCCGACGCGATGACGCCGGAATCGCGAATGTTCTTAGCCGCCTAGCTTCCAAGCAGCCCAGCCGCCTAGCCGAAGCCACGTGGAAGGCCCCATGCGACTGTTCGTGTTTCTGACCGTTGCCCTGTCCGTCTACACGGCCATGCACGCCGTGGTGTACTGGGCGCTGCGGCCCGCGTGGGCCGGCGTGCCCCGGGCGGGCCTCGGAGTCGGGGCCTGGATGGGGCTCATGATCGTCGCCCCGGTGGCCGTGCGGCTCCTCGACCGGGCGGGGCTCGAGGCCGTGGGCCGGCCCCTGGCCTGGGTGGCCTACACCTGGCTCGGCCTCGTGTTCCTGGCGTTCTGGCCCGGGGTCGCCCTCGGACTCGGCGAACTCGTGGCCCGGGCCGGGGGCGCGCTGGTTCGAATAGGTCCTGTGCGGGTCCGGACCCCGGCCGTGGCCTGGACCGTGCTCGCCGGGGTCCTCCTGGTGGGGGCCTACGGCCTGTGGGAGGCCACCCGGCTCCGGGTGGAACGGGTGCGGATCGCCTCGGCAAAGCTCGGCCGGCCCCTTCGGATCGTCCAGGTGTCGGACCTCCACCTGGGGCTCCTCCTGCGGGAACGCACCCTGGACCGGGTGCTCCGGGTGGTGGAGCGGCTGGAGCCGGATCTACTCGTGGCCACGGGTGACATCGTGGACGCCCAGATCGACCACCTGGACGGCCTGAGCCGGCGGTGGGCGCGGGTCCGGCCGCCCCTGGGGAAGCTCGCCGTGGTGGGAAACCACGAGGTCTACGCCGGCCTCGGCCAGAGCCTGGCGTTCCTGGAGAAAAGCGGGTTTCGGGTGCTCCGGAACGAAGCCGCGGCCCTGGGGGGCCTTTGGGTCGTGGGGGTGGACGACGAGCACGCCCCCGGCCCCTTGCCCGGTGCCGAATCCCTTCTTGCGGAAGCGCCCCCCGGCCGGTTCGTGCTCGTCCTCAAGCACCGGCCCGTGCCGCTCGCGGGGAGCGAGGGGCGGTTCGATCTCCAGCTCTCCGGCCACACCCACCTGGGGCAGATCTTTCCGTTTCGGTTCTTCACCGGCATGGCCTATCCCCTGCAAAATGGGCTCTACGAGCTCGTCGGGGGAAGCCGGCTCTACACGAGCCGGGGAACCGGCACCTGGGGCCCGCCCATGCGGGTGCTGGCGCCCCCCGAGGTGACCCTGATCGAGCTCGTGCCGGCCGGGGGAGATGCCCGGTGAAACCGACGCACGTGGAGCCGTTTCGCGGGTTCGCCCGAAGCCTCCCGGCCGCCCTCGACGCGGTGGGGGCGGGGCCGGTGCTCGCCCGGCAGGAGCTCGTGGTCGTGAAGCCCAATCTGGTCACCGCGAGCCCCCCGCCCGTAACGTTTCCGGTAGAGGCGTCGGCCGCCCTCGTGGAGTATGTGCGGCGGCACTCCCGGGCTCGGGTCGTGCTCGCCGAGGGGTGCGGGGACGCCGGGCTCACGACCCCGGAGGTGTTCGAGGCCCTGGGCTACGCCGACCTCGCCCGGGATCTGGGCATCGAACTCGTGGACCTCAACACGGCGCCCTTGGTGCGGCGCGACGCCCCGGGGTTCCAGGTGTTCCCGGAGGCCTGGGTTCCGGAGCTCCTCACCCGGGCCTTCGTGATCTCGGCCGCGGTGCTCAAGCGCCACAGCCTGGCTGAGGTGACCCTGTCGCTCAAGAACCTGATGGGCGCGGCGCCCCCCGACCGGTACGGGAACCCGGGGGGCTGGAAGAAGGGCCGGTTCCACGCCCGGATGCACCGGGCCGTGTTCGAATGGGCGAGCCACCTCCGGCCCGATCTGGCCGTGGTGGACGCGAGCGTGGGCCTGGCCGAGTTCCACCTGGGTGGTCCCCCTTGCGACCCGCCCGTGGGGAAGATCGTGGCCGGGTTCGACCCGGTGGCCGTGGACGCCGCGGGGTGCCGGCTCCTGGGGCTCGACTGGCGCCGGGTGGAGTACCTGCGGCTCGCCCACGGCGTGCTCGGGCGGGCGACGGAGGCGGACGGATGAGGGAGCCGATCACCCGAGAACGGGCCGAGACGATCCTGGAGAAGATCCGACGGGTGCTCGAGGATCGTCCGGAGATCGTGTTCGCCTACGTCCACGGGTCGTTCCTGGAGTCGCCCCGGCCGCGGGACATCGATCTGGGCGTGTTCGTGGACCCCGAGCCCGAAGGGCTTCCCGCCCTGTGGGAAGGCGCCCTGGAGATGGAACTGGAGGAGGCCATCGGCCGGGTTCTGCCCGTGGACGTGCGGATCTTGAACCGTGCGCCCACGATCTTCCGCTTCCGCTGCCTGCAGGGACGGCTCCTCGTGGACCGCGACCCGGATCTCCGGGCCGAGTTCACGGCCGATGCCGCCTGCCGGTACTGCGATCTGGCCCCGTTCCTCGCCCACTACGCCCGGGAGGCCTTTGCCGATGACGATTGATCCCCAGCGCGTAAGGGATGCCGAGGGAGCGGAGGGGGTTGGGCCTCCCAGCGTCCCAGCGTCCCAGCCTCCCAGCGTCCTAACGTTCCATGATCCGCCTCCTCATCCTCCCCGCCGCGGTGCTCATGCAGCTTTGCCTGGGGGCCACCTACTCCTGGTCGGTGTACGTGCGACCCCTCCGGGAACTGACCGGGCTCGGCCAGGGGCCGGTGCAGCTGCCGTTCACCGTGTTCTACTTCGTGTTCCCGGCCACCATGGTGTTCGCGGGCTCGTTCCTGCGGCGCTGGGGACCGGGCCGGTGCGCCCTCGTCGGGGGCCTCCTGTTCGGCGGGGGGTGGGTGACCGCCTCCCTGGGGAGGTTTCACTTTGCCTGGACCGTGCTCGGCATCGGGGGGCTCGCCGGGATCGGGGCGGGGCTTGCCTACGTGGTGCCCATCGCCACCTGCATCCGCTGGTTCCCCCGGCACAAGGGCCTCGTCACCGGCGTGGCCGTGGCCGGGTTCGGCGGGGGCGCGGCCCTGGTGAGCCAGGTGGCCGGGGCGTGGCTCGGGGCGGGGGCCACCCCGTTCGGGGTGTTCCGGGCGTTCGGCATCGGGTTCCTCTCGGTGATCGCCGCGGCGAGCCTCGTCATGCGAAACCCGCCGGGCACCCGGCTGGACGCCGAACCCCGGGTGCAGGCGCGGGACCTCTGGGCCGATCCCCGGTTCCGGCTCCTCTACCTGGCCATGTTCGCCGGGCTCGCGGCCGGGTTCACCGTGAACGCGAACCTGAAGGAACTCTCACCCCTCGGCGCCTCGGCCCTGGGCGTCACCGCGGTGGCGCTCTTTGCCGTGGGGAACGCGGCCGGCCGGATCGCCTGGGGCGTTTTGTTCGACCGGTTCGGCGGGCCCCGCACGGTGCCCACGAACCTGGCGGCCCAGGCCGCCCTCCTCGTCGCCGCCCCCTGGCTCGGTCGCACCGGGGCCGGGTTCCTGGGGCTGGCGGGGCTCACCGGGTTTTGTTACGGCGGGGTGCTCGTGCTCTACGCTTCGTCGGTCGCCCAGATCTGGGGGGCCGAGAAGGTGGGCCCCGTCTACGGCTGGCTCTTCTCGGCCAACATCCCGGCCGCCCTGGCCCCCCTGGGCGCGGGGTTCCTGTTCGACCGGACGGGATCGTTCGGACCCGCCCTGGGGGCCCTGGTCGTCCTCCTCCTCGCGGCGGCCTGGGCGGCCGCGCGGCTGCCGGCCCGCGCCGCGGCCTCCCCATAGGCTTTCCCGGTTTCTTGTGCTATCTTTCCGGCTTTCCGTTTTCTCGGGGGGAGCCCGGGGGCGTACTAATACCTTCAAAAGTATTGCCGGGGGGGCGGGTGGGA